>NZ_DBNGPQ010000042.1:0-73511 GCF_057122925.1 Umezawaea sp.
ACCACCGAGTGGACATGGAACGTCCGGCGCCAGACCATGAACGGTCCGGGAGGCCTGATCGATAAGGGCACCAAGGGAAACGGGCGCGAAAGGTGCCGATCATTGAGGAGATCCGCGAGTTGGTGGCGCGCCGGATCGCCGGGACGGACGGAACTGGCGACGCCCGGCTGTTCACCGGGCCGCGAGGTGGCCGAATCTCCACCGCCGTTTTTCGCGACGCGACCCACTGGGACGAGGTGGTGAACCAGTTCGGCTACGAGCACCTGCGGCGTCACGACCTGCGGCACACCGGCCTGACCTGGATGGCCGATGCCGGTGTTCCGGTGCACCATCTCCAGAAGGTCGCCGGCCACGGCTCGCTCACCACTACGCAGCGGTACCTGCACCCCAACCGCAAATCGGTCACCGACGCGGGAGCGCTGCTCTCACAGCACCTGCAACGGTCTACGGAGGGGTCGACGACTGCGCAGCCCACACTCATCGATGGTGCGTTCAGTCCCCGCGCGTCGTGATCATCTATAGGCTCGGGTGATGCGCGATTCACTGCGGGAAGTTCTTCTGCATCAGCGGAGTTACGCGCCCAAGGACTCCGATGCCATGGTTCGCCGCGGACAGCTCATCCGGAAGGATCTCGCGGGACAATTGAGGGGGCAACTGGACGCGTTGTCCAGTGATCCTGATGTGGACATTGGCGATCTACGGGTTGAAGCACGTGACGCGACTGGGCTTTACAGCGAGATCCCTTGGGCGCGTATTCACTCGCTTGGTCGATCACCTTCGGCGACGATCGGTTGGTACGTGGTCTACCTGTTCGACGCCCCTGGTGACAACGTCTACCTCTGTCTGATGCAGGGCACAAGCCGCTGGCAAAACAACCAGTACAAGACGCGCCCGCTGCCTGAACTTCGCCAACGAGTGGAGTGGGCGCGCAAGGTGTTGGACGATCGCTTGAAAGTTCGCCCGGATCTGACCCGCACCATCAAGTTGAACGCTCGCGGTAAGAAGCTCGCACCGGGGTACGAGGCTGGGACGGTTGCCGCATTCGCGTATCCGGTAGACGCACTCCCATCAGATGACGTGCTCTCGGAAGACCTGCGGTTCCTGCTGTCGGCCTTGTCGGACTTGTACGGCGCACTGGACCAAGCGCTCGACATTCCTGGAGAACCCGCCCCAGAGATCGCCGAAGTGATCGATGCGAGTGAACGTGCCGCACTTCGACGCGGCAGCCGAGGACAGGGAAGACGGTTGAGTGCCGAGGAGAGGTCGGCGATCGAGCGGCGCGCAATGGACGTGGCCAGTGCTCACCTCATCGCCCAGGGCTACACGATCAAGGACGTGGGAGCCACGGAACCCTACGACATCGATGCGAGCAGGGAGGACGGCAAACATCTGTTTGTCGAGGTGAAGGGGACGACTTCGCTCGGCACCGAGGTGGTACTCACTCATGGCGAGGTGAGATTGATGAAGGAGCAGCACCCCAACACAGCCCTAATGGTTGTGCAGTCAATCCGGCTGGACCGTCCCGACGGCGAACTGACCGCCTCCGGTGGCGACCTTCACGTGACGCATCCGTGGAAGATCGACGATATTGATCTGGCACCCGTCTCCTACCGCTACACGGTCCCCAGACCTGATGGGCAATAGCTCTTTGCCAGGTAGCTAAGGACGACTCCGACCAGATCGAGCACCCTGCTTCGCATCCTGGAGCGCCGCTGTCTGGTGCGACCAGGTAACACGACGGTCCACAAGTGGTCCACAGCCAGCCCCGAAAGTGGATCATCACAAGATCAATACGCGAACATGAAAAAGCCCGTCTGATCTGGCACTATGCCTTGATCAGACGGGCTTTTCGACCGTCGGGACGACAGGATTCGAACCTGCGACCCCTTGACCCCCAGTCAAGTGCGCTACCAAGCTGCGCCACGTCCCGGCCACACTCCCTTGCGGGGTGCTCGGAAAGCTTAGCGCACCGCCCAATCCCCTCCCGCACGGCCCCCCACATACCCCCTGACCAGCCTATATAGCAGGAGCCCGCCAGTGCGGCGGGCTCCTGCTCCCCTCGGTCCCGATCGGCCCCCCGATAGTCGATCGACCAGCGCAACTATGCGTTCGTCGGGTTTCGTTCACCACCGCCATAAGTCGAGTGTTCTCGGTCAACTTTCGTCCTACCGGTCGGTAGCGTGGCTTCCACGGTGAAGCCGCCGTCGGAGGTCGGGGCCGCGGTGAAGGTGCCTCCCAGGAGGGTCACCCGTTCGGAGAGGCCGTGCAGGCCTGTGCCGCCGGGGTCTTGCTGGGGTGGGCGGTGGAGTGGGGGCGCGTTGGTCACCGTCACGTGCAGGTGGTGGTTGTGGGTGGTCAGGCGGATTCGCACGGGGGCGTTGGGGGCGTGCTTGGTGACGTTGGTGAGCGCTTCCTGGATGACGCGGTAGACGGCTCGGCCCGCGGCTGGGCCGGGGGTGGTGGCGTTGGTGGCGTCGAAGTCGACGGGCAGGCCCGCGGCTCGGGCTCGGTCCACCAGGTGGGGCAGGTCGGTGTAGCCCTCGGCCGGTTCGCGGGGGGCGTTGAGCAGACCCAGGGCGGCTCGCATCTCGGCCAGCGTCTCCTTGGCGAGTTCGCGCACGCGCAGCGCCGCGTCCCTGGTGCGTTCCTCGGCGGTGGTGGCGGCCAGGGCGGCCGATTCCACGGCTATGAGGGTGGCGTGGTGGCCCACGGCGTCGTGGATCTCCCTGGCTATCCTGGCCCGTTCCGACGCCCTGGCCGTGGCTTCGAGCGCTTCCAGTTCGGCCTCACGGGCTCGGCCGGTCTCGGCGAGGCTGGTGGTCAGGTCCTGCCTGGCGGTGATGAGGGCGCCTATGGCGGCCGGGGCGGCGGACATGAAGAACGTGTAGGCCAGGGTGAGGAGGGCCTGGTTCGGGGGCAGGCGTTCGTTGAGCACGACGAACGTCGTGGGGACGGCGGTGGCCAGCAGGACGCAGGCCGTCGGGATCCTGTGGTCCCTTGTTCGGCGGCCGGTGCGGTAGAAGGCGACCACGGCGGGTGGCCAGCCCAGGCCGCCGCAGATGGCGGGCAGGCAGAGGACGGTGGTCAGCCAGGGCCAGCGGTGGCGCAGCGGGAGCGCGAGGCACGCGGCCAGGGCGGTCGGGACCGACCAGGTGAACGGGTACGTGCCCGCCATGACGACCATGGCCGCGGGAACGCCGACGGCGAGGAGTTCCAGTGCGGCGCGGCGGAGGGTCACCACGTGACGCCGTTCGCGCGTTGGGCCACCAGCGCGGCCTGGACGCGGTTCTCGACGCCCAGCTTGGTGAGGAGCGCTGAGACGTAGCTCTTCACGGTGGCCTCGGTGAGGCCGAGGTTGAGGGCGATGGCGGCGTTGGGCTGGCCGTCGGCGAGCAGGTCGAGGACCTGGCGCTCGCGGCCGGTGAGGCCTTCGAGCTGGTGGTTCTCGCGCAGGCCGGAGCCGCGCAGCCTCGGCAGGAGGCGGGCGGTGATCCTGGGGTCCAGGACCGCGCCGCCGGCTGCCAGGTCCAGCACGGCCCTGACCAGGGCGTCCGGTTCGGCGTCCTTCAGCAGGAAGCCCTGGGCGCCCAGGTCGAGGGCCGTGGCCACGTAGTCGTCCAGGTCGAACGTGGTCAGGATCGCGACCACGGGCGGGTCGGGGAGGTCGCGGAGGCGGCGCAGCGCCTCCAGGCCGTCGACGCCCGGCATCTGGACGTCGACCAGGACCACGTCCGGCTGGACGCGGGAGACCACGTCGAGCAGGTCGGCGCCGTCCGAGGCCTCGGCGATCACCCGGATGCGGTCGTCGGTCTCCAGCAGGACCTTGAGCCCCCGCCTGAGCAGGGGCTCGTCGTCCGCCAGCACCAGTCGCACCGCCACGTCGCCCAGGAGACCTCATCCGGCCGCCGCGGGCAACAGGGGTGCGCTACTTCTTGCCGCGCTTGTCGCCGGGCTTGCCGCTGAAGCCGCGCTTCTCGCGAACGCGCACGGAGACGCGGACGGGGCTGCCGACGAAGCCGAACTCCTCGCGGAGCTTGCGCTCGATGAACCTGCGGTAGCCCGCCTCCAGGAAGCCGGAGGTGAACAGCACGAACGTCGGCGGCCTGGTCGCGGCCTGGGTCGCGAACAGGACCTTGGGCTGCTTGCCGCTGCGGACCGGCGGCGGGGTGGCGGCGATGAGGGCCGTCAGCCACGAGTTGAGCTTGCCGGTCGGGACGCGGGTGTCCCACGACGCCAGCGCGGTGCGCAGGGCCGGGGCCAGCTTGCGGACGGCGCGACCGGTCAGCGCGGAGATGTTGACCGTCTCCGCCCACGGCACGCGCACGAGGCCGCGTTCCAGCTCGCGGACCATCTCCTTGCGGCGGTCCTCGTCGACGAGGTCCCACTTGTTCATGGCCAGCACGATGCCCTTGCCGGACTCGACGGCCATGGTGAGCACGCGCAGGTCCTGCTCGCTGATCGGCTCGCTCGCGTCGAGGAGCACGATGGCGACCTCGGCCGAGTCGATCGCGGCCTTGGTGCGCAGCGACGCGTAGTACTCGGCGCCGCTGGCGAAGTTCACGCGCTTGCGCAGGCCCGCGGTGTCGACGAAGCGCCACACCTCGCCGTCCAGCTCGACCATGGAGTCGACCGGGTCGACGGTGGTGCCCGCGACCGCGTCGACGACCGAGCGGTTCTCGCCGGTCAGGCGGTTGAGGAGGCTGGACTTGCCGACGTTCGGCTTGCCGACCAGCGCCACGCGGCGGGGGCCCGTGACGGGCTTGAAGTCGTCGCGCGGGCTCTCCGGCAGGGCGGCGAGGATGGCGTCGAGCAGGTCGCCGGAGCCGCGGCCGTGCAGACCGGAGACCGGCCACGGCTCGCCGAGGCCCAGCGACCAGAGGGACGCGGTCTCGGCGAGCAGCCGCTCGTCGTCGACCTTGTTCGCGACCAGCAGCACCGGCCGCTTGGAGCGGCGCAGGATCTTGGCCACGGCCTCCTCGGTGGAGGTCGCGCCGACGGTCGCGTCCACGACCAGCAGGATCACGTCCGCCGCGGCCATCGCCAGCTCGGCCTGCGCGGCGACGGCGCCCTGGAGGCCGGTCGCGTCCGGCTCCCAGCCGCCGGTGTCCACCACGGTGAACTTGCGGCCGCTCCACAGCGCGTCGTAGGCGATGCGGTCGCGCGTCACGCCGGGCACGTCCTGCACGACCGCCTCGCGGCGGCCGATGAGGCGGTTCACCAGGGTCGACTTGCCCACGTTCGGCCGTCCGACCACGGCCAGCGTCGGCTGCGGCACGGCGACGCCGTCCTCGCCGTCCCCCGAGCCGTCACCGTCGAAGGCCGACCAGTCGGACTCGTCCGTCCACGTGCCGTCCAAGTCCGTCACTTTGCTTCTCCACTCACACTTCTGTAGCGAAAATCGTTCAGGTCGGTCACCTGGTCACCCGGTCCGCCACCCGGAGACCGCGCCGGTCGACCAGGTCGAGGAGCGCGTCGACGGTGCCCGCGAGGTCCAGGAACGTCGTGTCGACCTCGACCGCGTCGTCCGCGGGCCGCAGGGGCGACACCGCGCGCGTCGAGTCGTAGTTGTCGCGCCGCTGCACGTCCGCCAGCGTCGCGTCCACGGTGGAGGAGCGCCCGGCGGCGGTGTCCTGCCTGGTGCGGCGCTGCGCGCGCGCCTCGGCGGACGCCGTCAGGTACACCTTCAGCTCGGCGTCGGGGGCGACGACGGTGCCGATGTCGCGGCCTTCCACGACGATGCCGTCGGCCTCGGCGATGATCCGGCGCTGCTCGGCGACGAGCAGTTCGCGGACCTCGCGCACGGCCGACACGGGCGAGACGGCGAGGGTCACGTCGGCGCCGCGGATCTCGGTGCCGACGTCCTGGCCGTCGAGCGTGGTGGTCGCGTGGGCCGGGTCGGTGCCGAGCACCAGGCGCGACGACCGTGCGATGGAAATCACCCGTTCGGTGTCGAGCGGGTCGACCCCGGCGCGCAGCACCGCGAGGGTCACGGCGCGGTACATCGCGCCGGTGTCGAGGTACCGGGCGCCCAGGATGGCCGCCAGCCTGCGGGCCACGGTGGACTTGCCGGTGCCGGAAGGCCCGTCGAGGGCCACCACGCCACGCAGCTCACCTTGTCCCACCGCGACTTCCTCCTGATGTCGATGACGCGGGTCGCGATGTACCGGCGCCCGCAGCCCCCCATTGTGCCTGGTGCGGAGCGCCACGCACGCACCAGGCGTGGTTACCGCTGCTTCAGGTCCGTGCGCAGGGCCGCGGCACCCCGCAGGTAGACGTGCTTGACCGCCGAGCGCGGCAGGTCCGTCTCGACGTGCGCCATGAGCCGGATCACCCTCGGCATCGCGCCGGGCACCGCGATCTCGGTCGCGGACAGCAGGGGCACGTCGTCCAGCCCCGCCCGCCGCGCCGCGTAGGCCGGGAACTCGGACACGACGTCCGGTGTCGCGGTCAGGATGACGCTGATGACCTCGTCGCTGGTGAGGCCGTTGCGCGTCAGCACTTCCCGGACCAGTTCGGCCGTCGCCCCCAGCACCTGGTCGCGGTCGTCGGCGTCGATCTGGGTCGCGCCGCGAATCGCTCGTACCGCCATTCGGTGGACTCTAGTCAGGACAGGTCCGCGAGCAGCAGACCGCTGCGGGGTTTCGGGGTGAAGTAGGTGCTCTTGCGCGGCATCCGCTCCCCCGCCGCGTGCACGGCGAGCACGTCGGCCAGCGGCACGGGGCCACGAGCAGCACGGCGTCGGCCGCGATCGACCGCCACCGCTCGTCGGTCACCGGTCGCACCCGCGGGGACTCGGGGTCGAGGCCGAGGGCCTTCTCCAGCAGCAGGGACTCCACGGTGGCGTGGTCGATCCCCGGCGCCGGCAGCTCGACGCGCAGCACGCGGTCCCGGCACGCCACCACGACGGCGCCGGGTTCCGGCGGTCGCACGGCGGGCAGGTCGTCGACGCGCAGCCCGACGCCGCGCCAGGCCGCGGCCAGGTCGTCGGCGGACAGGCCGGTGTCGACGAGGGCGCGGTGGATCGGGCCGATCCGCAGGGCGGGCCCCGCCGTGACCAGGGCGAGCAGTCCGCTCAGGCCCGCGGCGGCCGCGGCGGCGACCCGGTGGTTGCCGTCGGCGACGAGCAGGGGGTGGGCGCCCGCCGCGTCGAGGAGGGTGTCCTGGGCGTCGCCGGGCCCGACGAGCCACACGCGGTGCCGCCGTCCGCCGGAGTCGACCAGCGACACGGCGGGTTCGCGGTCGAACGCGGCGTGCAGCAGGGTGGTCAGGTCGTCGCGCGGGGCGACCGGCACGAGCATCGCGGCGCTGGTGGCGACGCCGAGCCCGGCGAGCACGCGGGCGCGTTCGGCCACCACCTCGGGGTAGACCTGCTCGCTGTGCCGGACCCGGCTGATCCCGTCGGCGTCGACCGCGGCGGGGTCGACCAGGCACAGCAGCCCGCACGCCGTCCCGTCCGGGCCGTCCACCCAGTACGGCGCGACCACGTCGGCGACCGGCCGGTAGGACCGGCGCAGCAGTTCCGCGAGCGCAGCCCGCGCGACCGGCAGCGACTCCACCAGACCCGTCCCCGCGGCGAGCGCGGTGGGCGTGCGGTGCGGGTGCTGCACGGCGAGCAGCGTGCCCCGGCCGCCGCCGGGCCCGGCGAGGGCCTGGACCACGCGGTCGGGTTCGGCGAACTCGTCCACGTCCGGGCCGGGCACGCGGTCGCGCACGACCCACCCGCGCCGCACCGGCTGGAGCCATCCCGTCATGCCGGCACGGTACTGCGGTCGGCAATCCGGTCATCGGACGTGAAGGTAGGCTGCGGGCATGAACGTCGAGGTGACGCCACTGCCGGGGATCGGCACCCGCCAGGACTTCATGATCCGATCGGGTCGCCGGATCGGGGTGATCACCTACCGCGACGGCAAGTTCGAGTTCATCCTGTCGAAGACCGACGACCCCGACGCGTGTTCGGCCTCCATACCGCTGACACCGCAGGAAGCGGGCACGCTGGCAGGCCTGCTCGGCGCGCCGCAGCTCGTGGCGCACCTGGAGGACCAGCACAGCGAGGTCACCGGGATCGACACCAAGCAGTTCCCGATCGTGCCCGGCTCGCGGTTCGACGGCGGGGAGCTCGGCGACACCCAGCTGCGCACCAGGACCGGCGCGTCCATCGTCGCCGTCGTGCGCGCGGGCACCGTGCACCCCTCGCCGCGCCCGGACTTCGTGTTCACGGGTGGTGACCTGGTCGTGGTCGTCGGCACGTCGGACGGCCTCGCGGCGTCCGCCGAGATCCTGGGCGGTGGCTGAGCACCCGTGCACACCACCGCGATCGCACTGATCCAACTCGGGGCGGTCTTCTTCGGGCTGGGCCTGCTCGGCCGAGTCGCGTGGAAGATCGGCATCTCCCCGATCCCGCTGTACCTGATCGGCGGCCTGGCCTTCGGGCACGGCGGGTTGATCCCGTTGGACGGCATCGAGGAGTTCACCCACCTCGCCAGCGAGATCGGCGTGGTGCTCCTCCTGCTGCTGCTCGGTCTGGAGTACTCGGCGAGCGAACTGGTCACCGGCCTCAAGCGGTCGTGGATGGCCGGTCTGCTCGACATCGTCCTCAACGCGACGCCGGGCGCCGTCGCCGGTCTGCTGCTGGGCTGGGGCCCGGTCGGCGCGCTCGCGATGGCGGGCGTCACCTACATCTCCTCCTCCGGCATCATCGCGAAGGTCCTCGGCGACCTCGGCAGGCTCGGCAACCGGGAGACGCCGGTCGTGCTGTCGGTGCTGGTGTTCGAGGACCTGGCGATGGCGGTCTACCTGCCGATCCTGACGGCCGTGCTGGCGGGCGTGAGCTTCTTCGGCGGCCTGAGCGCGGTGGGCATCTCGCTGGCCGCGATCACGGTCGTGCTGGTGGTCGCGCTGAAGTACGGCCGGTTCGTGTCGGCCATCGTGGACTCCCCGGACCACGAGGTGTTCCTGCTCAAGGTCCTGGGCTCCGCGCTGCTGGTGGCGGGCATCGCCTCGCAGCTCCAGGTGTCGGCCGCGGTCGGCGCGTTCCTGCTGGGCATCGCGATCTCCGGTTCCACGGCGGAGAACGCGACCCGGATGCTGGAGCCGCTGCGCGACCTGTTCGCCGCGATGTTCTTCGTCGTGTTCGGCCTCAACACCAACCCCGCGTCCATCCCGCCGGTGCTCGGCGCGGCCGTGGCGCTGGCCGTCGTGACGACGCTGACGAAGGTCGCGACCGGCTGGTGGGCGGCGAAGCGGCAGGGCATCGCGAAGCTGGGCCGGGCCCGCGCGGGTGCGGCGCTGGTGGCGCGCGGCGAGTTCTCCATCGTCATCGCGGGCCTCACGGTCGCGTCCGGCGCGGTGGACGAGAAGCTCGCGGCGCTGGCGACGGCGTACGTGCTGCTGATGGCGGTGCTGGGGCCGGTGGCGGCGCGCATCGTCGAGCCGGTGGTCGGTCTGGTGCGCAAGCGCCGCGGTGCGCGGGAGGCGGCAACCGCCTGAACCGGTTGCGGCATCCGGGTGAACCCCGGTATCTGCGAGGTCGTCGGCGTCTCACTACCGGCAGAGGTTGACCGCCGCCACCTCCCCGAAGGGGGTCCTCATGTCACAGCCGACGAGTGCCGAGACCACGGGTCGCTTCCTGGTGCTCCTGGAGAACAACTCGACCGCAGCGGGCGTCCGCGAGCTGAACCGCGTCGCGGGCATCCAGGTCGCGACCACGGCCGACACCGTGGCCGAGCAGATCGCCAGCACGGACGGGGTGATCTTCCACGAGCTGGGCATCGCGCTCGTGGACGCCACCCCCGACCAGCTCCCCGGCCTGAACCGCGCGATCGACGAGCCCGGCCCGGTGCTCGCCGTGGAGGCCGAGCGGGTCGTGCACGCCATCACCACGACGGACGCGGACGAGACCGCTTCGGCCGCGGCCGTGGACGAGAGCGTCTTCACCTGGGGCTTGCAGGCCGTGGGCGCCGGCCTCAGCACCGCCACCGGCAAGGGGATCCGGGTCGCGGTGCTGGACACCGGTTTCACGGTCGCGCACCCCGACTTCGCCGGGCGCACCGTGACCACCAGCTCGTTCGTCACCGGCGAGGCGGTGGACGACGAGCACGGCCACGGCACGCACTGCGTCGGCACCTCGTGCGGTCCGCGCACGCCCGCCTCGGGCCCCGGTTACGGGGTCGCGCACGAGGCGGAGATCTACGCGGGCAAGGTGCTGGGCAACTCCGGTTCCGGCTCCGACGGCGGGATCCTGGCGGGCATCGAGTGGGCCATCGCCAACGGGTGCGCCGTGATCTCGATGTCGCTGGGCGCCACCGTCCGCCCCGGCACGCCGCACTCGGCGATCTTCGAGCAGGCGGCGTCGCGGGCGCTGGCCAAGGGGACGCTGATCGTGGCCGCCTCGGGCAACGACAGCAGGCGGCCCGGCACCGTCTCGCCCGTGGGGCACCCGGCGAACTGCCCGTCGATCATGGCGGTCGGGGCCGTCGACGTGAACCGCGCGACGGCGTTCTTCTCCTGCGGGACCGTCGACACCGTCGGCGCGGTGGACGTGGTCGGCCCCGGCGTCGACGTGCACTCCAGCTGGAAGGCCGGGGGCACGAAGAGGTTGCAGGGCACCAGCATGGCCACCCCGCACGTCGCGGGCGTCGCGGCGCTGATGGCCGAGAAGCACGGGGCCAGGGGGTTCGAGCTGTGGGCGCGGCTGGCCCAGACCGCGCGCAGGCTCCCCTCGCCCTCGACCGACGTGGGTGCGGGATTGGTGCAAGCTCCCTGAGGTTCGCGCCGGGAGGTCGCCGGTGGAGGGGCAGCGGGCCGTGCGGGAGTTCCCGCTGGGGTGAGCCGTCGGCCGGATCGGTGCACACCTCCCGCGGACCGCCGAGCCGTGGTCGTGTGTTTTGGACGTTCTGGTGGGGTGGGAAGATGGCCGGACGATTGCGGCGCGCTGGGCGCTTGTCGAACCTTCAGCTTCTCGGATCGAACAAGTGTTCTATGCTATTGCCGGGTCGAGCCGGTATTGCCAGAGAGGAAACCAGAACGTGTCTAACACGCTCACGGAGCAGAGTGACCAGGTAGACGCGGTGGAAGCCACGATCCCGGCGGCCCCCCAGGCCGTTGCGGAGTCGGTGCCCGCGGTGAAGCCGGTGGCGGACGCCGCCGCGGTGAAGCCGGTGGCCGAGGCCCCCGCCGAGCCGGTGGCGGACGAGGCTCCCGCCAAGCCGGTCAAGCGGGCCAAGAGCACGGCGAAGAAGACGCGGACCGTCGAGCTGACGCTGACGGTGACCGGGACCATGGACGGGGACTGGCAGGCAGACCTGCTGCACGGCACCCAGCGTGTCGTGCAGGGCCTCACCATCCCGGCCATCGCGGTGTCCAAGGCCGCCAAGGAGCTGCACGAGGACATCTTCAGCGGGATCGAGACGGTTCTCGAAGCGGCGCGCGAGCAGCACCGCACCCGCATGGAGGAGCTCGAAGCCGAGCTGGCGAAGGTGAAGCAGGCCCTGGCCGAGCTGAGCGACTGACGTCCTGACCGCGAAAGGCCCCTTCCGGCGATGTCGGAAGGGGCCTTTCGTCGTCAGCGGTTGGGGTCCAGCAGGAGTTTGCCGCTGGTGCGGCGGGCACGCAGGTCCTCGTGGGCGCGGCGGACCTCGGACATGCCGTACTCGCCGCCGGGGACGGCGCGGAGCTTGCCCTCCCGCACGAGGGTGAACAGCTCGTCCATGGCCTGGTGGACGACGCGGCCGGGCAGGCGGAACGCGTGCGGCAGCCACATGCCGATGACGGCCGTGGAGCGGCCGAGCAGCTTGACCGGGTCGACCGCGGTCGGCTTCTCGCGGCTGGCCATGCCGTAGAACACGAGCCTGCCGAACGGGGCCAGCGCGGCGATGCTCTGGTCCGTCACGGAACCGCCGGTCATGTCGAGCACGATGTCGACGCGGCGGCCGTTGTTGGCCTCCTTCAAGGCGTCCGCCATGTTCTCCTCGGTCGAGGAGATCGCCACGTCGGCGCCGAGGTCGAGCGCGAGCTTGCGCTTGTCGTCGGTGCTGGCGGTCGCGATGACGCGGCCCGCGCCCCACAGCTTCGCCAGCTGCACGGCGATCGAGCCGACCCCGCCCGCGGCGGCGTGCACGACGACGCTCTCGCCCTCCAGCAGGTGAGCGCTGCGGCGCAGCAGCAGCCACGCCGTCGCGCCCTGGACGACGAGGCTCAGCGCGGTCAGGTCGTCCACGCCCTCGGGCACGTCGAACGTGGTCGCGGCGGGCGCGACGGCCTTCTGCGCGTAGCCGCCACCGCCGCTGGTGAGCGCGACGACGCGGCGGCCGTCGGAGGTGAGACCGGTGATCTCGCCGCCGGGCACGATCGGGAGTTCGGTCTTCGACAGGTAGGAGTTCTCCGCCTGGTGGGTGTCGGCGTAGTTGAGGCCCGCGCGGCTGACCTCGATCAGCACCTCGCCGGGGCCCGCGACGGGGTCGGGCAGCTCGGTCTCGGTGAGGACCTCGGGTCCGCCGAACTCGGTGATCTGGATGGCACGCACGGGTGTCAGGCCTCCTGTCCGGTCGCGAAGGCGCCGGGGTCGACGGACATGCGCTCGCCGGTCGCGGACCGCGGACCGGGGGCGTTGCGGAAGGTGAACGGCTGCGACTCGCGGCCGGGCACGACGAACCAGCACTCGCCGGTGCCGTTCGACTCGGCGATCGCCATGAACGCCGTGACGACGTCGGCGACCTCCATGATCGGCATGTTCGTCGACTCGAGCGTTTCGCGGAAGGGCGCGATGATGGCGGTGTCGGCGAACGACGGGCACAGGGCGTTGACCCGGACCCGGTCGCGGACCAGGGACGGCGCCAGCGAGCGCACGAGTCCGACGACGGCGGTCTTGTTGGCCCCGTAGACGGGGTCCATGGGTGTCGGCGTGATGCCGGCCATGCTCGCGGTCGCGATGATCTGGCCGTGGCTGGCGCGCAGCGCGGGCAGGGCGGCGTGCACGCCGTAGACCACGCCGTCGAGGTTGATGCCCATGACGCTGCGGTAGCGCTCGGGGTCGAAGTCGTCACCGAGGCCGAACCCGGTGGAGATGCCCGCGTTCAGGGCGACGAGGTCCAGCGAGCCGAACCGCTCCACGGCCGCCGCGACGGCCGCCTTGCTGTGCTCGGGGTCGCGCACGTCGCAGTGCACGTACAGGCCGTCGACCTCGTCGGCGATCACCTTGCCCCGGTCGCCGTCGATGTCGGCGACGACGACGTGCGCGCCCGACCCGGCGAGGCGGCGGGACACGCCCGCGCCGATTCCGTTCGCCGCACCGGTGATCAGCGCGACCTTGCCCTCGAACCTGCGGTCCTCCACCGGCACAACTCCCTCGTGACTACATTCCGACCAGTCGGTATGGTTCCGGCAACATGCTATGCCGTTTAGCTGGCGCGAGCCAGCCCGCGCGGAGTAGTTTCTAAGCGCTTGCTTAGCTCTCGTTCAAGGAGGAACCAGTGGCCGCAGAAACCGCATCGAGGGTAGCGATCGTCACCGGCGCGGCACGGGGCATCGGCGCCGCGACCGCGTGGCGACTGGCGCAGGACGGCTTCGCCGTGGCGCTGCTCGACATCGACGCGGAGAGCTGCGCCGACGCCGCCGAGAAGATCAACGCCTCCGGTGGCCGCGCCCTCGCGCTGGCGCTGGACGTCAGCGACTCCGCGCAGGTGACCGAGGTCGTGCAGAAGGTCGCCGACCAGCTCGGCGCGCCGACCGTCCTGGTGAACAACGCGGGCATCCTCCGCGACAACCTGCTGTTCAAGATGACCGACGACGACTGGGACGCGGTCATGAACGTCCACCTGCGCGGCTCGTTCCTGATGAGCCGCGCGGTGCAGAGGTTCCAGACCGAGCAGGGCTGGGGCCGCATCGTGAACCTCTCCAGCACCTCCGCGCTGGGCAACCGGGGCCAGGCCAACTACGCCACGGCCAAGGCGGGCCTCCAGGGCTTCACCAAGACCCTGGCCATCGAACTCGGCAAGTTCGGCGTCACCGTCAACGCCATCGCACCCGGCTTCATCGCCACGGAGATGACCGCCGCCACCGCCGCGCGGATGAAGGTGGACTTCGAGGACTTCAAGAAGGCCGCCGCCAGCCAGATCCCGGTCGCGCGCGTGGGCACCCCGGACGACATCGCGCACACGGTCTCGTTCCTGGCCAGCGAAGGCGCCGGTTTCGTGTCGGGCCAGGTCATCTACGTCGCAGGCGGACCGAAGGACTGAGGGGACAGACCATGCGCGTTTTCGCTTCCCTGGACGAGTACACCGCGGCGAAGGGCGAGCACCTCGGCCACGGCGAGTGGCACGAGATCACCCAGGACGAGATCAACCTGTTCGCCGACGCCACCGGCGACCACCAGTGGATCCACATCGACATCGAGAAGGCGAAGGCGGGCCCGTTCGGCGCGCCGGTCGCGCACGGCTACCTGACCCTGTCCCTGATCCCCATGCTGGTGAAGGACATCTACACCATCGAGGGCCTGAAGATGGGGGTGAACTACGGCCTGAACAAGGTCCGCTTCCCCAGTCCGGTCGTCGTGGGCTCACGGGTGAGGGCGGGGGCGGAGATCCTGGACGTGGTCGACCTCCCGCCGGGCAAGCAGGCCGTGGTGAAGGTGACGGTGGAGATCGACGGCAACCCGAAACCGGGCTGCGTGGCGGAAACCGTGGTGCTCTTCGTGGCCTGAACGCGTGCCCGCCCGGTGACGGGGGCGCGCCGAACCGCTCGACGAGCGCGCTCCCGTCACCCGCGATCCGGCCCGCACAAATCGGGAAACCCTTGCGCGGCAACAGAACCGCACTATTGCGGCACCTCGGCCCCGGATGAACGACACGCCCGTCCGGGAGAACTCGTCCGCGGTGTTCCCGGGCTAGCCTGTCCACTTCCTCGGAGGTGGCGGCATGTGGTGGCGGAACAACGCCCCTCAAGAAGCTGTCGGTGGCACCGTCCACAACAGCGCCAACGGCGACATGATCGGCCCGGTCGTGCAGACCGGTGCCATCCACGGCGACGTCCACGTGAACGCGGCCAAGCGGGGGTTCGCCCTGCGGTCGTTCCCCGGCCCCGAGCACTCCGCGCTGCCGGAACCCTCCCGGCGCCAACCGAGCCAGTTGCTGCTGGCGCGCAACGAGGTCGTCGACTTCATCGGCCGGGAACCCGATCTGCGGGAACTCGACCGGTGGCGGCGGAGCGCGCCCAGGATCGACGCCCTGCTGCTGCACGCGCCGGGCGGGTTCGGCAAGACCAGGCTCGCGGTGAAGTTCGCGGCCCGGTCGGTGGCCGCGGGGTGGACGGTCGTCTTCGCCCAGCACGGCAGCGATCCGGGGTTCGCGGCCTGCGACGGGCTCGGCCCGGCCGGAGCGGAGGGGCTGCTGGTCGTCGTGGACTACGCGGACCGGTGGCCGCGGAGCGACCTGCTGGCGCTCATCGAGGACGTCAGGCTGCGGCACAACGGGGCGAGGCGGATCCTGCTGCTGGCCAGGTCGCCCCGCCGGTGCTGGGACCTCCTCCAGTACCCGCTGCGCAAGCTGGGCATCAGCGCCGACGCCCGACGGCTCCCGGAACTCGCGAGGGACCTCGCGTCGAGGCGCGAGGTCTTCACCGCGGCGCGCAACCGGTTCGCCGAGGTGTTCGGCGTGGACGCCGCCGGCGTGCGCCCACTCGGTTCGCTCGACCACAGCGCCTACGGGTCGGTGCTCACCATCCACATGGCCGCGCTCGTCGCCGTGGACGCGTCCGCCCGGCGGACGTCGCCCCCGACCGAACCCGGAGCGCTGTCGGAGTACCTCCTGCACCGGGAGGTCGACCACTGGGCGGCGATGCGCGAGACCAGGGCGATCACGTCCCGGCACGAGGAACTCGCGCGCGCGGCGTTCATCGCCACCCTGGCCGGTCCCGTGTCCCACCGCGAGGGCGTCACGGTGCTGCGGGGCCTCGGGGTCGCGGCGTCGGACTGCGAGGCCGGGCGGATCCTGGCGGACCACAGCGCGTGCTACCCGCCCGCCGACGACCGGACGGTGCTCGAACCCGTTTACCCGGACAGGCTGGGCGAGGACTTCCTGGCCTACTGCCTGCCCACCGGGACGACGGGCAGGGACGACGCCACGCGGATGCTCGACCCGTGGACGGTGGACGTCGCCTCGCGGTTGATCGACGAGGGCGTACCGCACGGCCAGATGATCACGGTGCTGACCGAGTCCGGCAAGCGGTGGCCGCACGTGGGCGCGCACCTGCGGGACCTGCTGCTCGTGGATCCCGGCCGAGCGGTCACGGCGGGGGGCGCCGCGCTGATGGCGGTCGCGAACGCCGCCGACATCCCGGTGCTCGCCGCCATCGAACCCTTCCTGCCCGACCACCACGCCGACCTCGACCCGGCCGCGGCGGCCCTCGTGCGGAGGCTGACCGACCACCGGCTCGCGCGCACCAGCTCACCCGAGGTGCGCGCCCGGCTCCTGACGGGCCTCGGCTGGAGGCTCGGCAACGCGGGCGCGTTCGACCAGGCGCTGCGCACGACGGAGCCCGCGGTGCGGATCTACCGCGGCCTCGCGGCCGACCACCCCAGTGCCCACGAGCCGGGGCTCGCCCTCTCCCTGCACCACCTCGGCACCCACCTCGCGGGGATCGGCCGCAAGGAGGAGGCGCTGGAGGCGTCGCAGGAGGCCGTGGCGATCCGCAGGCGGCTCGTCGAGGTCGACCGGTGCCCGCACGAGGCCGATCTCGCGTCGTCGCTCAACAACCTGGCCGCGGACCTGGCCGAGGTCAACCTGCGGGAGCTGGCGCTGGCCACGGTCGAGGAGGCCGTGGACATCCACCGGCGGCTCGCGGCCAACGACCC
The DNA here is from genome assembly GCF_057122925.1 of Umezawaea sp. Lineage (NCBI taxonomy): Bacteria > Bacillati > Actinomycetota > Actinomycetes > Pseudonocardiales > Pseudonocardiaceae > Umezawaea > Umezawaea sp. The sequence continues at coordinate 16,844 of NZ_DBNGPQ010000042.1, forward strand.
GACCGCGCACGAACCCACCCTCGCGGCGACGCTGAACAACCTCGGCATGCACCTGGCGGGCGTGCAGCGGACCGCGAAGGCGCTCGGCGTCGCGGAGGAGGCGGTCCGGCTGTACCGGAACCTCGCCGCCCGCGACCCCCACGTGTTCTCCCCCGACCTCGCGAGCGCACTGCACAACCTCGGCACGCACCGGGCGGAACTCGGCCACCTCACCGCGGCCTTCGACGCGACGGAGGAGGCGGTGCTGATCCGCACGCGGTTGGCCGTCAGCCGCCGGGTCGTGTTCGAGGCGGGGCTGGCCGCTTCCCTGCACAACCTCGCGACGACGTGCGCCGAGCTGGGGTTCGGGGACCTCGCGCTGGCGCACGTCCAGAACGCCGTCGACCACTACGAGCGGCTGCACTTCGCCGCACCGGAGATCTACGCGCCGGAACTGGCGGTCTGCCTGCACAACCAGGGCGCCCACCTGGCCCGCGCGGGCAAGCTCGCCGACGCCGCGGCGGCCTCCCGGAGAGCGGTGGAGATCCGGGCGGACGTCGCCGGGACCGCCCTGTCCCGCTACGAGGAACTGCTGGCGAAGGCGATGCGGCGCCTCGGGGTCCGATTACCGGGGCCCGCGCCGTTGGACGAGGAGCCTTCCCCGGCCGTGAACAGCCTCCAGGAGTCCGTGAACGCCATCGTCAGGTCGATGGACCCCGGCAACGTGCAGTCGACGAGGAACCTGGAGACCAGGCTGGCCCGAGCGGCCAGGTTGACCGCGGTCGTCGCGAGCGCCAGTCCGGCGGTGGCGGGCCACCTCGCCCTGGGCCAGCGCGAACTCGCGCGGGTGGAGTGCCAGCTCGCCAGGACGCTCAGCAGCCTCAGCTCGCGGCTGGTCGACGTCGGCAAGGGCAGCGAGGCGCTGAAGACCTCGGAGCAGGCGGTGTCCACCTGCCGCCGCCTCGTGGCCGTCGACCCGGTCCTCTACCGCCCGGACCTCATCTCGTGCCTGGCCAACCACGGTCTGCGGCTCGCGGAGTCCGGCCACCGGGACCACGCGCTGAAGGCCACCGAGTACGCCGTCCGGCTCCTGGGCTGGCCGTCCGGCATCGACCCCGAATCGGCGACGGCCATGACCGCCTGCGCGTTGCGGGCCTACGCCTGGGTGCGGCTGAAGGCCTCGCTGGAACTGGAGTCCGCCTCGGACGCGATGGAGCAGGCGCACGCGATCTACCTCAGGTTGGCGCGGGACGAACCGTCCGCGTTCCGCGACGCGGCCCTGGCGACCAAGCGGACGCACGACGGCGTGCTGGCGCTGCTCGGCGACCCCGACGAACTCCCGCCCGACTAGGGGCGCAGCGAACCGACCAGCAGGTCCGCGTAGTGCCGCCCGACGTCCTGCGCCGACAGCGCTCCCTCCGGGCTGTACCAGGTGGCCAGGTGGTGCACGGCGCCGAAGTAGTAGTGCACCGTCACGTCCGCGGGGACGTCGGCGCGGAACACCCCGGCGGCCTGCCCCTCCTCCACCAGCGCCCGGAACCGCTCGTGGTACCGCCGCCGGTCCAGCCGCATCGCCAACCGCTTGTCCTCGGCCAGGTGGTCGGCGGACCGGAAGTACACCTTCGCCTGGTCGAAGTTGTCGATGCTGGTCACGATCACGTCGGCGGCCGCGGCGTGCAGCCGCTCCACCACGGACCCGTCGCCCGCCGCGATCTTCTCCAACCGCTCCGTCTGCATCCGCAGCACGCTGCCGTAGATCTCGTGCAGCAGGTCGTCCTTGGACCCGAAGTAGTGGTACATCGCCCCTTTGGTGACCCCGGCACGGTCCACGACCTCCTGTACGGCCACCCGGTCGAAACCCTTGGCGGCGAACAGTTCGGTCGCGGCGCTGATCAGACGCTCGGGGACGGTCACCGCCGAAGCCTACCTACCTCCTGGTGGCCCGCAGAATTCCCCCGAACAGGGCGGCGATGTTCCAGGCGTCGTCATCACCCCGGTGGTGGGTGCCCTCCAGCGGAAGACCCGCCACCGCCAACGCCTCGGCGAGACCGACCTCCCGCGGCAGCACCCGGCTCAACGCGAACAGCGTCTTCACGTTCACGTGCCGGGGCCCGAACGGGTAGTTCCCCTGCCGCTCGAACTGCTTCCGGTCGTAGTCGCCGTAACTGGCCCACACCCTGTCGCGGGACCGGAACTGCCCGCGCAGCACCGCGCACGCCTCGGCGTAGGTGACCCCCGTCGACACCTGCTCGGTGGTGAGGGTCGTCAGCGACGTGCAGAACGCGCTGACCGTCGACCGTTCGGGCCGCACCAGGATGCTGTGCTTGCCCAGCCGCTCACCGGACTCGACGTCCAGCTCGCACACGCCGATCTCGATGATCTCCGACGTCTCGCCGGCGGGCGGGTCGCCGTCCCAGCAGGTGGCCTCGACGTCGACGACCAGCACCCGGTCCAGTTTCACCGGCCCATCGTGGCACGGGTCCTCATCGGACCGGAACGACGAACCCCGCGCACGGCGGACGACCGTGCGCGGGGTCCGGGGGAAGGGGATCAGCCGCCGATCGAGATCCCGCCGTCGACCACCAGGGTGGTGCCGGTGACGTACCCACCGGCCGCGGAAGCCAGGAAGACCACCGCCGCCGCCAACTCCTCGGGGTCACCCATCCGCGACATCGGCGTCCGCGCCAGGTTCCCCTCCAAGTACCCGTCCGGGTAGGTGTCGGTCATCTCGCTGGCGAAGTAGCCGGGCGCGATGGCGTTGACCCGGATCCCCTTGCGGGAACTCCACTGCGCCGCCAGGTCCCTGGTCAACCCCATGAGCCCGGCCTTGGACGCCGAGTACGCCGCCTGCGGCAGCCCACCGGACATCAACCCCAGCACGCTGGAGATGTTGATGATCGAACCGCCCTGCTTCATCGCCGCGGCGGCGGCCTGCGCCATCCAGAACGCCCCGTTGAGGTTCACGTCGATGACCCCGCGGAACTGCTCCGGCGTCTCCCGCGACGCGGGCACGGCCGTGCCCACACCCGCGTTGTTCACCAGCACCGACACCGGCCCGAACCCCGCCGCCTCCTGCGCGATCCGACGGCAGTCCTCGGGCAGCGACACGTCGGCCTGCACGATGAGCGCCCGGCGACCCGCGGACTCGACCAGCCGCGCGGTGTCCTTCAGCTTCTCCGCGCGCCGAGCCGCGAGCACCACGTCCGCGCCCGCTTCCGCGAGCGCCTTGGCGAACGCCACGCCGAGCCCGGAGGAGGCGCCCGTGACGATGGCGACCTGGCCGTCGAGCCGGAACTTGTCGAGGATTCCCATGTCAGCAGAGCCTTTCCGGGTAGGTGGTCACAGGCCCAGGTCGCGGCCGATGAGTTCCTTCATGATCTCGTTCGACCCGGCCCAGATCTTCGTGACCCGAGCGTCCATCCACGCGCGGGCGACGCGGTACTCGGTCATGTACCCGTAGCCGCCGTGCAGCTGCACGCACGCGTCGAGCACCTCGTTCTGCACGTCCGCGCTCCAGTACTTCGCCTTCGCCGCGTCCACGGCCGTCAGCTCGCCGCGGGTGTGCGCCAGCGTGCACTGGTCCAGGAACGCCTGCGTGACGTCGACCTTCGTGGCCAGCTCGGCGAGCAGGAACTTGTTGTGCTGGAACGAGCCGATCGACTGCCCGAACGCCTTGCGCTCCTTCACGTACTCGACCGTCTCGATCAGGATCTGCGCGGCGTGCGCGAGGTTCGAGATGGCGCCACCGATCCGCTCCTGCGGCAGGCGCTCCATCATGTAGATGAACCCGCGGTCGACCTCGCCGATGACCTGCTCGGCGGACAGCCGCACGTCGCTGAAGAACAGCTCCGCCGTGTCCGACTCGGGCTGCCCGACCTTGTCCAGCTTCCGCCCGCGCTCGAACCCCTTCATCCCGGTCTCGACGGCGAACAGCGTGATGCCCTTCGCCCCCTTGTCGGGCGAGGTGCGCGCGGCCACGATGATCATGTCGGCCGAGTACCCGTTGGTGATGAACGTCTTGGACCCGTTGAGGATCCAGTCCGACCCGTCGCGCACGGCGACGCTGCGCAACGCGGCCAGGTCGGACCCGCCCGACGGCTCGGTCATGCCGATGCCCGTGGTCATCTCACCGGAGCAGAACCGCGGCAACCACCGCTGCTTCTGCTCCTCCGTGCAGAGGTCGACCAGGTAGGGCGCGACCACGTCGCCGTGGATCCCGATGCACGACGCGACACCCGCGCTGAGCTTGCACAGCTCCTCGCCGAACACCGCGTTGAACCGGTAGTCACCGGCCGCGCTGCCGCCGTACTCCTCCGGCACCTCAAGCCCGAGCAGCCCCTGGCGCCCGGCTTCCAGCCACGCCTCGCGGTCGATGAACCGCTGCTCCACGTACTTCTCGTAGTTCGGCCGCAACGTGCGGTCGACGAACTCCCGTGCCGATTCCCGGAACGCGTGGTGGTCAGCGTCGAACAGCGTCCGCTGCACTGGAAGCCTCCTCAAACGGGCATACTAAGCGGTTGCTTAGGTTCTAAGCGCGCGCTTAGATTGCAGTACGATCCACACCCCTGTCAACACGTCCGGAGGACACATGACCAGCCTGGGTGAAGGCGAGTTCGCCCTGCTCGACCAGTCCTGGCACGACGCCATCACCCCGGACGCAGCAAGACGCATGCTCATCGCCGCCGCCCAGGCCTTCGCGGACAAGGGCTACCACGCCACCACCACCAGGGACATCGCCGCCAGAGCGGGCATGAGCCCGGCAGCGGTCTACATCCACTACCGCTCGAAGGAAGACCTGCTGTTCCAGATCAGCAAGGTCGGCCACGAACGATCGCTCAAAGTCCTGACAGCGGTACAAGACCCAAATCCCAAAGACCGCATGGCAAGAACAGTGGCGGCCTTCGCCCGCTGGCACGCGGAATTCCGCACCACGGCAAGAGTGGTCCAGTACGAACTGGGATCACTCTCACCAGAACACCACGCGGTAGTAGTGGAACTCAGGCGCAAAATAGAAACCCACATGCGCCACATAGTAGAAGAAGGCGTAAGAACAGAAGTCTTCGAAGCCCCGGACCACAAGGGCGCAGCCCTGGCCGTACTCTCACTCTGCATAGACGTGGCCAGGTGGTACCGCCCAGACGGCAAGAGAACCCCAGAAGAAATCGGCAACCTCTACGCAGACCTAGTACTAAGAATGCTGACAAAACCATAGCAACACAACAACAAACGCAAGCCACCACCTTCCCTGGACCAGTGGCCGATTTTACCCGGGGAATTTGCCCCTTGCAATGGCAGATCGGGCAGGTTGACACCACCTGCCCCTTGGCCCGATCAAAGGGGCAAATCGAGGGGTCCCCGAGTCACATCGGCCACCCCGGCCGGAACCGACAGCCACCCGATCCGACGCGACCGACAGCCACGCAATCCCCAGGGGCCGGCAACCTCCCCGATCCACAGGCCCCCCGAACAGCAGAAACGCCCACCGCCCCACAGAGGACCGGCAGGCGTTCCGCCACACCACGACTAGTGGACGCTGCGCTTCCCGTACAGACCGGCGGCCAGCGTAACCCCGACCGCCGCGATGGCGATCTGCACGATCAACTCGATCCAGTCGATCCCCGGCGTGTCCACCACACCGAAGATCCGCGCCACGAACGTGCCGAGGAACGCCGCCACCACGCCGACCACGAGGGTCAGCCAGAGCGGGATGCCCTGCTTGCCCGGCGCCACCAGCTTGCCGAGCAGGCCGATGATCAATCCGATGACCAGAGCGCCGATGAAACTGCCGATGCTCACGATGCCTCCTGCGGGTTGGACAACCCTCGATGAAGCACCCGGCCCGAGTCCGGGGTCTTCGCGATCAGCATCCCACCGAACGCGGGTCTCGCAGGGTGAACATCAGGTTCGTTCGCCCACCTCAGTGACCGAAGCCCCCGAACGAACCACGGCGACCGGCGATCTGGTCCATCCAGTTGTGGATGATGCCCGCCCAGTCGGCGCCCACGGCCTCCTGGTGGCTGAGGTGGAAGTGGCCGAAGCTGTCGCCGCCCGAGCGGAACACGCCACCGCGGCGGTCGGCTTCGAGGATCACCCACAGGCTGTGGGGGTCGGCCACGAACGTCAGCTCGACCTGGCTGATCTTGGCCAGGAACTGCTGCGGCGGCACGAACTCGATCTCCTGGTAGAACTGGAGCTGCTGCGGCACGCCGTGCAGGCGCCCCGCCTCGTTGTCCGCGCGGGTGAAGCGGAAGCCGAGCTGCACGAAGGCGTTGAGCACGCGCTCCTGCGACTGGAGCGGGTGGACCGCGACCGGGTCGAGGTCGCCGGGGTCGACGGCGCCGCGGACGGCGAGTTCCGTGCGCAGGCCGAGGGTCATGCCGTGGAGCTGCTGGCCGCCCACGACGTTGATCGGCGACTCCAGCGGCACCTGGTACTGGAACGGGATGACCATGTTCTGGCCGGGTGCGACGGTGATGCGCTGGGCGACGAACACCTTGCCGTAGTCGACGTTGCGGACCGTCTCGCTGTCGCTGCCCTCGAACTCGACCCTGGTGACCAGGGAGAGCGCCACGTGGTCGATGTCGGCGGGGTGGTCGCCCCCGGCGATGCGCACCTCCCCCGTCAGCAGTTCGCCGGGACGCGTGTTGGGGTTGGTGAGCACGGTGTCGACCGTGGGACCGCCCACTCCGAACGCGCGCAACATCCTCTTGAACACCACGGGGGACCTCCTGGGGCGGCTGGCGGCTTCACAGTTGCGGTGAAGTGTGTCCCATGGACGCCCGGCGAGGGCGTCCGGTTCCACCTGGACGGGGACGTGTCGCGCTGCCACGATGAGAGCCCGACAACATACTAAGCGGTCGCTCAGGAGGTCCCCCGTGTCAGGACTGCTCGTCGCCAACCGGGGTGAGATCGCGGTCCGCGTCCTCCGCACCGCCGCTGACCTGGGGCGTCGCACCGTGGCGGTGCACTCCGCCGACGACGCGGACGCGCTGCACGTCCGGCTCGCCGACACGGCGGTCGCGCTGGACGGCGTCGGACCGGCGCCCTACCTCGACGTCGACCGGCTCGTGCGCGCGGCGCTGGAGCACGGCTGCGACACCGTCCACCCCGGCTACGGCTTCCTGTCGGAGAACGCCGGGTTCGCGCGGGCGTGCGCCGACGCCGGCCTGGTGTTCGTCGGGCCGAGCCCGGACGTCCTCGCGCTGCTGGGCGACAAGAGCCGGGCCCGCGCGCTGGCCGTCGACCTCGGCGTCCCGGTGCTCGCGGGCACGGGTCCGGTCGACGTCGAGGCCGCGCGCGAGTTCTTCGCCGAGCACGGCCCGGTGATGGTCAAGGCCGTCGCGGGCGGCGGCGGGAAGGGGATGCGGCAGGTCCACGACCTCGCGGACCTGCCCGCCGCGCTCGACCGCTGCCGCGCCGAGGCGCTGGCCGCGTTCGGCGACGGAGCCGTCTACCTCGAACGCCTCCTGCCGCGGGCCCGGCACGTCGAGGTGCAGCTCGTCGGCACGACCGTGCTCGGCGACCGCGACTGCAGCCTCCAGCGGGACCACCAGAAGGTCGTCGAGATCGCGCCCGCACCGCGCCTGGACCCGGCCCTGCGCAAGGCGCTGCACGACGCCGCGACCCGGATCGCGGAGGCCGTGGCGCACCGGGGGGTCGGCACGGTCGAGTTCCTGGTGGCGCCCGACGGCGGTTTCGTGTTCCTGGAGGCGAATCCGCGGCTCCAGGTCGAGCACACCGTGACCGAGGAGGTCACCGGCGTCGACCTCGTGCGCGCCCAGCTCCTGATCGCCGCGGGCGACGAGCCGGACCTCGCGCACCGGGAACGCGGCTGCGCCGTCCAGCTCCGGATCACGCTGGCCTCCGCGGGCACGGTCACCGCGTTCCAGCCCGCGACCGGGCCCGGCGTCCGCGTGGACACCCACGCCCACCCCGGCCACCGGGCGAGCGACCGGTTCGACGCCCTGCTCGCCAAGCTGGTCGTGCACGCCGACGACCTGGACACCGCGCTGCGCAAGGCCCGCCGCGCGCTGGCCGAGTTCCGGGTGGACGGTGTGCCGACGAACCTCGCGTTCCTGCGCGACCTGCTGGAGCGCGACCTGTCCGACGCGCACACCGGTTTCCTCGACGACCTCCCCGCGCCCGCGGCCCAGGACGGCCCCCGCTCCCCCGTGGCGGGCACGGTGGTCGCGGTCGAGCCCGGCACCGTCGTCGTGGAGGCGATGAAGATGCAGCACGTCATCCCCACCGGTTCCGGCCGCGTGCTGGTGGCGGTCGGCGACGCGGTCGCCGAGGGCGCGCCGGTGGCCGAGTCCGGCGACCTCGCCGAGGCCGAGGAAGCCGCGGCGGTCGACCTGGGCGCCATCCGCCCGGACCTCGCGGAAGTACTGGCACGACACGACTTCCGCCGTCCCGACGCCGAAGCGCGACGGCACCGGAGCGGCCACCGCACGGCCAGGGAGAACGTCGCGGACCTCTGCGACGACGGCAGCTTCGTGGAGTACGGCGGCCTGGCCATCGCCGCGCAGCGGCAGCGCCGGTCGCTGGACGACCTGGTCGACCGCACCCCGGCGGACGGCCTGGTGGCCGGGATCGGCACCGTCGGCGGCAGCCGGTCCGTCGTCCTGGCCTACGACTACACGGTCATGGCGGGCACGCAGGGCGTCCGCAACCACGCCAAGCTCGACCGGATGCTGGCGCTCGCCGACCAGCGCCGCCTGCCCGTCGTCCTGTTCGCCGAGGGCGGCGGCGGACGGCCGGGCGACACCGACCACGGTCTGGTCAGCGGTCTGGACACCGGCTCGTTCCACGCGATGGCGAAGCTCAGCGGCGCCGTGCCGCTGGTGGGCGTCGTCTCGGGCCGCTGCTTCGCGGGCAACGCCGTGCTGCTGGGCACGTGCGACGTGATCATCGCGACCGCCGACGCGACCATCGGCATGGGTGGTCCGGCCATGGTCGAGGGCGGCGGCCTCGGCGTGTTCCGCCCCGAGGAGATCGGCCCGGTGGACGTCCAGGTCCCCAACGGGGTCGTCGACGTCGCCGTGGCCGACGAGGCGGAAGCCGTGGCGGTGGCGAAGAGGTACCTCTCGTACTTCACCGGGCCGGTGGCGGACTGGACGGCCCCGGACCAGCGCGCGCTGCGGCACGCCGTCCCGGAGAACCGGCTGCGCGCCTACGACGTGCGCGCGGTCGTCGACACCCTCGCCGACACCGGCTCGGTGCTGGAGCTGCGCCGGGCGTTCGGCCGGGGGATCGTCACCGCGCTGGTCCGGGTCGAGGGCAGGCCGATCGGGCTGATCGCCAACGACCCCGCCCACCTCGGCGGCGCGATCGACTCCGACACGGCCGACAAGGCGGCCCGGTTCCTCCAGCTGTGCGACGCGTTCGACCTGCCGGTCCTGTCGCTGTGCGACACGCCGGGCTTCATGGTCGGCCCGGACGCGGAGCGCACGGCGACCGTGCGGCACCTGAGCCGGATGCTGGTCGTGGCGGCGAACCTCGACGTGCCCTTCGGGCTGGTGGTGCTGCGCAAGGCCTACGGGCTGGGCGCGCAGGCCATGGCGGGCGGCAGCCTCGCGGTGCCGGGGTTCACCGTGTCGTGGCCGAGCGGCGAGTTCGGCCCGATGGGCCTGGAGGGCGCCGTGCGGCTGGGCTTCCGCCGGGAACTGGAGGCCATCGCCGACCCGGTGGAGCGGCAGGCCGCGTTCGACGGGATGGTCGCCGCCTCCTACGAGCACGGCAAGGCCCTCAACCTGGCCGCCGCGTTCGAGGTCGACGACGTCATCGACCCGGCGGACACCCGCCGCTGGATCGCCACGGGCTTCGCGGGCTGGGACGGACGGCGCGCGGCGGGCAAGAAGCGCCCGTACGTCGACACCTGGTAGCGGCCGGAACCGGGCGTCCCCCGGTGGTGAGGACCTCCCGACGCCGCGGCCGGGGTCGGGCAGTTCCCGTCGGCCGCGGCCCGAACGGGTGACGGCTGCGCCGAACAGCCCAGCGACCTGCGTCAACCGTGGAGGACGCACCCACCACACCGGGAACGCAACCGCCGTGCCGTACGTTTCGGCACCGTGACCACACTCATGGCACGGCTGAAGCAGCGGATGCGTCGGTTCGCACAACGCCCCGGCTCGGCCGACCTCACGCCCTACCGGACCCTGCTGACCGCCGTGAACACCCACGAGGAGCGCGTCGGCGCGCTCTCCGACGAGGAGCTCACCGCAGCGGCCCAGGAGCTGCGCGAACGCGAGGAGTTCGGCAAGGACGAACTGGTGGAGGTGTGCGCGCTGGCCAGGGAGGCCGCCGACCGCGCACTCGGCCTGCGCCCGTTCGACGTGCAGATCCTCGGCGCCCTCGGGCTCCTGGAGGGTCACGTCGTCGAGATGGCCACCGGTGAGGGCAAGACGCTGTCGGGCGCCATCGCGGCGGCCGGGTTCGCCCTTCGCGGCGACCAGGTGCACGTGGCGTCGGTCAACGACTACCTCGCCCAGCGCGACGCCGAGTGGATGGGTCCGCTCTACCGGCTGCTCGGCGTGTCCGTCGGCTGGCTGAGCCAGAGCTCGAAGCCGGAGGAGCGCCGGGCCGCGTACGAGGCCGAGGTCACCTACGCCGCGGTCAGCGAGATCGGCTTCGACGTGCTGCGCGACCGGCTCGCCGTCGACGAGGCCGACCGGATCGTGCCGCAGCCGAGGGTCGTGCTGGTCGACGAGGCCGACTCCGTGCTCGTGGACGAGGCCCGCGTGCCGCTGGTGCTGGCCGGGTCGACCGCGAACGAGGCCGCCGACCCCGTCATCGCCGACCTGGTCCGCAGGCTCCGCAAGGACCTGCACTTCGAGGTCGACGACGAGGAGCGCAACGTCTACCTGACCGGTGCGGGCTCCGAGGCGGTCGAGCGGACGCTCGGCGGCATCGACCTGTACTCCGACGAGCACGTCCAGACGACGCTGAGCAAGGTCAACGTGGCCCTGCACGCGCACGTCCTGCTGCACCGCGACATCGACTACATCGTGCGCGACGGCAAGGTCCACCTGATCAACGACACCCGCGGTCGCATCGCGCGGCTCCAGCGCTGGCCGGACGGCCTCCAGGCCGCCGTCGAGGCCAAGGAGTCCGTCGCGGCGACCGACTCGGGCGAGGTGCTGGACTCGATCACCGTCCAGGCGCTGCTGAACCGCTACCCGACGGTGTGCGGCATGACCGGCACGGCCGTGGCCGTCGCCGAGCAGCTCCGCACGTTCTACGACCTCGAGGTCCTGGTCATCCCGTCGAACCAGGAGTGCGTCCGCGAGGACGAGGCCCCCCGCCTCTACACGACGCTGGAGCTGAAGGAAGCGGCGCTGGTCAAGGAGATCGCGTCGGTCCACGAGACCGGCCGCCCGATCCTGGTCGGCACGCTCGACGTGGCCGAGTCCGAGCGCCTGTCGACCAAGCTGCGCGCGGCGGGCCTGGAGCCGGTGGTGCTGAACGCGAAGAACGACGCCGAGGAGGCGACGATCATCGCGGACGCGGGCTCGTTCGACCGCATCACGGTGTCCACCCAGATGGCCGGCCGGGGCACGGACATCCGGTTGGGCGGCCACGACGGCGAGGACCACGAGCGCATCGTGGGCCTCGGCGGGCTGTACGTGGTGGGTTCCGGCCGCCACACCTCCAGCAGGCTGGACGACCAGCTGCGCGGTCGCGCGGGCCGCCAGGGCGACCCCGGCGGCTCGGTCTTCTTCAGCTCGTTGCAGGACGAGCTGATCACCCAGTTCACCCCGGACCACGACGAACCGTCCGAGGTCGACGACGACGGCCGGATCACCGACTCGGGGACGCTGCACACGGTCGAGCACGCCCAGCGCGTGGCCGAGGGCGTGCACCTGGAGATCCACCGCAACACCTGGCGCTACAACAAGCTCGTGGAGCACCAGCGCGAACTCCTGATGGCCCACCGGAACAAGGTCCTCACGACCGACGCGGCCTGGGAGGAACTCGCGAAGCGCGCACCGGAGCGCGCGGCGGAGCTGAAGGACACCGTCGAGGAGGACGTCCTCGTCTCGGCGGCGAGGCTCATCACGCTGTACCACCTGGACCAGCGCTGGAGCGAGCACCTGACGTTCCTGACCGACCTGCGCGAAGGCATCCACCTCCGAGCACTGGCCCGCCAGAACCCGCTGGACGAGTTCCACCGCGAGGCCATCCCGACGTTCAACCGCATCGTCCCGGACTCCTGGGAAGCGGCCGCGGAAACGTTCACGGAAGCCAAGATCGGCCCAGAAGGAGCCGAACTAGCCGCAGCGGGGGTCAAGCGCCCGAACACGACCTGGACCTACCTGGTCCACGACAACCCGTTCTCCTCAGGCCTGGAAGAAACCTTCAAGGGCCTGGTCAAGATGGTCAAACGCCGCTGAGAAGCCCGACGAGAAGCCTGCCTCCCACCACCGGGGACGGCAGGCTTCTCGTTTCCACGACACCGGCAGGCACCGCCCTGACACCGTCCACACCACGCTGGGACCGGCACCCGAACGACACCGACCCCGAGCGGCACCCGAACACGACCCCCACAACCCCCCTCACCCGAACGCCACCCCACGTCACCCGTTCCGATCCCCCGGCGGTATCACCGCCGGGGCGACCGGATCTCAGGGGAACCGAACCACCGACGAGCCGATCCGCTTCTCCCCGGCAGGCTCGGCCTGCACGGGCATCATCGACCTCGACGTCACCGACAGGTGGGACTCGGTGAGCGCGCGGATCTCCGCCAGCAGGTCCAGGTGTTCCTGGGAGGGTGGGGGCCCGACGAAGTTCGAGTGGTCGTGGGCTGTTCGCTCAGCACGTCGCACGAGGTGCTGAATCCGTCGAATGAGTACCAGGTCTTCGTCCGAGACCTGCGAGCGCCGTTGCTCCATCACCAGAGCAGCGTTCACCCCCACCAGGGGGACGGTCCATCCCCTAGCCGAGCGAACCTCGGACCGTCACCCGAGTACCCGTTCGACCCAATCGTGAAACTGCCCGATGTGGTGTTCCGAGGGCACAAGTACACCGCCGTTGGCATAGGCGCGTGACGACATGGCGGGCTGGCATCGCTCACAGGCGTCGAAGTCCTGTTCGTTCACCCGGTGGAACAACTCGACCGAGCGGGAGACGTCGCGGCCTTCCGCCACCACCTGTGTGGCATACAGCCAATCGCACTCCACGATCGTGAGATCCGGCGCCATCGGGTACATCCGGTGGATGATCACGTGATCGGGCACGAGGTTGATGAAGACCTGCGGGCGGATGGTGATGGCGTAGTAGCGCCGGTCCTGGTCGTCGCTGACGCCCGCCAGCTTGTCGAACCCCTCACTGCCGTCCACGGTGAAGCCGCTGATCTCCGACCCGAACTCGGCGCCATGTCCCACGTAGTACTGAGCGGCGTACCCATCCGCGAATTCGGGCAGCACCTCGGTCAGTTCGGGATGGATCGTGGCGCAGTGGTAGCACTCCATGAAGTTCTCGATGATGAGCTTCCAATTCGCCTTCACCTCGTATCTGATGCGGCGGCCGACCTCTAGTTCGTCGATCTCGTAGCCGTCGATGGCGCTGAGCTCGCCAAGGCGCTCGGTGACGGCGTGCTGCACGGTGTCGGCGAAGGAGGGCGGGTCCTCCGCGAGGGTGATCCAGGCGTAGCCGAGCCATTCTCGCAGGTGCACCGCGGTGAGACCGTACTCGACGCGGTCGACGTCCGGCATGGACGTGAGGTTGGGCGCGGCGATCAGCTTGCCGTCCAGCCCGTAGGTCCAGGCGTGGTACGAGCACTGGAAGGCGCGCTTCACGGAGCCGGACTCGGTGGTGCACAGCCGGGCGCCGCGGTGGCGGCAGACGTTGAGGAACGCCTTGAGCGAGCCGTCGCGCGCGCGGGACACGATGACGCTCTCGCGGCCGACCACGACCGTGCGGAAGTCGCCGGGGTTCGGCACGTCCGAGCCGCGGACGGCGCAGAACCACATCCGCTCGAAGATGCGGGCCTGCTCGGCGGCGAAGACGGCCGGGTCGGTGTAGTAGTGGCCGGCCAGGGTGGAGATCAGGCTGCTCGGCTGCTCGGTCGCGGTCATCTCGTGGCCACCTTCTCGGCCGGGCCGGTCAGCCGGGCGGGGTCGAACAGGGCGATGGGGTGGTCGGTCGTGCCGTCCACGACGAGGTCGGCGACGATCTCGCCGACGACGGGCACGAACTTGAAGCCGTGGCCCGAGAAGCCGCACGCGACGACGACCGCCTCGTGGGCCGGGTGGCGGGCGATGACGAAGTGCTCGTCGGCGGTGTTGGTGTACATGCAGGTCGCGGCGCGCAGGAAGGTGCCGGGCAGGGTGGGCATCGCCCGGCCCACGAAGTCGGCCATCGCGGCGACCTCGTGGTCGTGCACGACGCGGTCGACGGTGTCCGGGCCGCACGGGTCGCCGCCGCGGAAGAACGCGACCTTCACGCCGCCGTCGACCCCGTTGTGCGCGGGGAAGCCGTAGAACTGGCGGCCCCCGTGGTTCTCCCAGATGTAGACGGGGTGCCGGTCGGGCAGGAACGGCTCGGCACCGCCCGCCGGTTCGAACCAGTACTGGACCTGGCGCTCGATCACGAACGGGACGCCGAGGTCGGCGAGCAGGACGGGTGCCCACGCGCCGGGGCAGATCACCAGCTGCCCGGCGCGGTGGGTGCCCTTCGACGTCACCACCTCGACCCCGCCGTCAGCGGTCCAGGACAGCACCTCCTCCTCGAAGCGCAGGTCGGCACCCGCCCTGGTCGCGAGGTCGAGGTGCGCGCCGACGCTGGTCTCCGGGACCACGAGCCCGGCGCCCGCCTCGTAGAGGGCGACGTCCTCGTCGGTGGGTCGCATGGTCGGGAAGCGGCGGCGGATCTCGGCCGCGTCGAGCAGCTCGTGCGGCAGGTCCCACTCGCGCGCGGACCGCAGGCTGCCGGAGACCGTGCGCGACTCCGGCCGTCCGACCATGATCCCGCCGACCCGGTGGAAGACCTCCCGCCCGGAGTCGGCCTCGACCTGGTCCCACATCTCGTGCGCGCGCAGCAGCAGCGGCACGTACGCGGGGTCCTCGAAGTAGGCCTGGCGGGTGATGCGCGACCCGCCGTGGCTGGAGCCCCGCGTGTGCACGGGCGCGAACCTCTCCAGGCCGAGCACGCGCAGGCCGCGTTCGGCGAGGCGGTACGCCGCGGCGCTGCCCATCCCGCCGAGGCCGATCACGATGACGTCATGGGTGTCCGGCACGGCGTCAGCTCCTCAACCGGGTCATCTTCGGGTCGAACAGGGGTTCCTCGGCGACGACGGCGGGCACGCGCTCGCCGAAGTACTCGACCTCCACCGCCCGGCCGGGCTCCGCGTGCTCGGCGGGCAGCCACGCGTAGGCGATGTTCACGCCGGTCGTGTAGCCGTAGGCTGCGCTGGTCACGTACCCGGCGGGAGCGCCGTCGACGTGCACCGGCTCGTTGCCGAGCACCACGGCGTGCGGGTCGGCGATGGTCAGGCAGGTCAGCTTGCGGGTCTGGGTCCTGGCGGCGAGGGCGTCGCGGCCGACGAAGTAGCCCTTGTCCATCCGCACCGCGAACCCGACGCCCGCCTCGTAGGGGTCGTGCTCTGTGGTCATGTCCGTGCCCCAGGCCCGGTAGCCCTTCTCCAGCCGCAGGCTGGCGAACGCGCCGCGCCCCGCCGCGATCACGCCGTGGGCCCGCCCCGCCTCCCACAGCGTGTCCCACAGCTCCCGGCCCAGGTCGGCCGTCGTGTACAGCTCCCAGCCCAGCTCGCCCACGTAGGACAGCCGCAGCGCGGTCACCGGCACGTTGCCGACGAACGCCCGCTGCGCCTTGAAGTAGCCGAGCCGGGTGTCCAGTGTGGAGACCGGCTCGACCAGGTCGCGGGCCAGCGGGCCCCAGAGGCCGACGCAGCAGGTGCCCGCGGTGGTGTCGCGGACCTGGACGCTGCCGCTGCCCGGCAGGTGCCGGGTCAGCCAGTCCAGGTCGAGGTTGCCGTTCGCGCCGACCTGGAACCGGTTCTCCCCCAACCGCGCCACGGTGAGGTCGCTGCGGACACCGCCGTCCTCGCCGAGCAGCAGCGTGTAGGTGACCGCACCGGGTTTGCGGGCGAGGTTGTTGGTGGTCATGGTCTGGAGGAAGTCGAGCGCACCCGGTCCCGTGACCTCCAGGCGCTTCAACGGGGTCATGTCGAACATCGCCACGCGGCTGCGGGTGACCAGCGCCTCGGCGCCCGCGATCGGCGACCAGAAGCGGGACGCCCACTCGTTGCGCGCGGGGACGTCCGCGACCTCGGGCAGGTCTGCGTTGGCCTCGTACCAGTGCGCCCGCTCCCAGCCCGCGCCCTCGAGGAACACCGCGCCGAGCGCCTGCTGCCGTTCGTGGAACGGGGTGGTGCGCAGCGGACGCGGGTCCTCCAGGGGCTGCAACGGGTGCAGGACGTCGTAGACCTCCACGAAGTTCTGGCAGCTGCGCTTGCGCACGTAGTCGGGCGCGAGCTGCACGTCCTCGAACCGGTTGAGGTCGGCGGAGTGCAGGTCCTGCTTCGGCTGGCCGTCGACCAGCCACTCCGCGACGGCCCGCGCGACGCCCGCGGAGTGCGTGATCCACACGGCTTCGGCGACCCAGAACCCGTCCAGGTCGGGGTGTTCGCCGAGCAGCGGCATCCCGTCGGTGGTGAACGAGAACAGGCCGTTGATGCCGTCGTCCACCTTGGACTCCGCCAGCACGGGCAGCAGGTCGACCGCGGCGGCCCACGAGTCCTCGAAGTCCTCCGGCGTGAACAGCCGCTCGGACGCCATCGACCTGGTGAACCGCGGGTCGCCGATCTCGCGCGGGTCGATCGGCATCGGCCGGTGCCCGTAGGCGCCGATGCCGAGCCGGTCGCCGTGGCCGCGGAAGTACAGGTCGGCGTCCTGGTGGCGCAGGATCGGGCCGCCGACCTCGCCGGTCGGCAGCGCCGTGGTCCTCGCGTACTGGTGCGCCATCGGCACGAGCGGGACGACCAGGTCGACCATGTCCCCGAGCAGCGGCCCCCACATCCCGGCGCACGACACCACGACGTCGGCCTTGACCGTGCCGGTCTCGGTGGTCACGCCGGTGACCCGCCCCGCGGCGCGCTCGACGGCGGTGACCCTCTGGTGCGGCACGAACCGCGCTCCGCGCGCGATGGCCCGTTCCGCCTGGGCCCGGGCCGCCGCAACGGGTTTCGCGAGCCCGTCGGTGGGGATGTGGAACCCGCCGAGCACCTTGGTCGCGTCGAGCAGCGGGTGCAGCGCGACGCACTCCTCCGGCGAGACCAGCGACGTCCGAACGCCCCACGAGGTGGCCCAGCCGTGCCGCCGCTTCAGCTCGGTCAGCCGCTCCGGCGTGGTCGCGACCTCCAGACCGCCCACGGCGTCGAAGCAGCCGAGTTCGCCGTACTTGCGCGCGGTGTAGCTCGCGAACTCGGTCATGGTCTTGTTGCCCGTGGTCTGGAAGACCAGCCCCGGCGCGTGCGAGCTGGACCCGCCCGTGGCGAACAGCGGCCCCTGCTCCAGGACCGTGACGTCGGTCCAGCCCCGCTCGGTCAGCTCGTCGGCCAGCGCGCACCCCACGATGCCCGCGCCGACGATGACCACCCGTGGACGACCCGCCATCTGTGCCCTCCCACCGGAGTTGCGTAAGGCGCTGGGTGTTCCGCCTTCTGCAACAAGCTGCGCCCAGCGCTCCCCGATGTCAATCCCTCCATCCGAGTAGTTCCAGGCCCGGACCGTGGCGTTCGGCCGCTACTCGCAAGTAATGGGACAAAACGACAAGAACCCCGTCTCACCACGTGAAACGGGGTTCAAGATCGTCGCGGGACTAGTCGGCGAAGTACCCGAGCTGCGCGGACAGCTCCGAGGCGCAGTCCGCCATGGGGGCCACGATCTGCCTCACCCGCTGCCGCGACAGCCGGTAGGACGGGCCGGAGGCGCTCATCGCGGCGATCACCTCGCCACGCTGCCCCCTGATCGGCACGGCCACCGCGTGCAGGCCGAGTTCCAGCTCCTCGTAGCAGGCCGCGAAGCCGTCGACCGCGATCCGGTCCAGCTCCCCGGCCAGCTCCTCCGGCTCCACGACCGTGCGCGGCGTGTACCGGTCCAGCGGCAGGCCGAGGAGGCGGTTGCGCTCCTCGGGCGGCATGAACGCGAGCAGCACCTTGCCGCTGGACGTGGCGTGCAGCGGCGTGCGCTGGCCGATCCAGTTCTGCGCGCTGATCGCGGCCGACCCCCGCGCCTGGGTGATGTTGATGGCGACGCCCTGGTCCGCCACGGCGATGTTCACCGTCTCGCCGAACTCGTCCGCGAGCGTTTGGCACGTCGGCTGCCCCAACTTGGTGAGGTCCATGCGTCCGGTCGCCGCGCCCGCGAGCCGGACGATCCCGAAGCCGATCGCGTACTTGCCCCGTTCGCCGAGCTGCTCGACGAGACCGCGGGACTCCAGCACGCTCACGAGTCTGGACGCCGTGGACTTGTGCACACCCAGCTCACCAGCGATTTCGGTGATGCCCGCTTCGCCGTGCGCCAGCATCTCCAGCACGCTGATGGCACGGTCCACGGACTGGACCTGAGCCACCGTTCCCCGATCTGCGTCCGAGTTGCTCATGGCGCAACAGTAACCACTGGGTAAACCGGGCCTGGGCCAACCAGGCGAACCTCTTGACGGCGGACCCCGCCAGCCTCACATTTGTTGCGTTATCCAGGTCGTGTTCTGCATCGCGCAACGGAGGCGCCCCATGATCCGCGTCTGCACCGTCATCGACCTCCCTCCCGGCGAGGCGGTCCGCGTCGTGGCGCACGTGCCCATCGCGGTGTTCAACGCCGAGGGCGAGCTGTACGCCGTCGACGACACCTGCACCCACCAGGACGCCTCCCTCGCGGACGGCTGGCTGGAGGACTGCCGGGTGGAGTGCCCGCTGCACGCCTCCTCGTTCGACCTGCGCACCGGTCTGCCCAGCGGGCCGCCCGCGAAGAGGCCGGTCCGCACCTACCCGGTCGTCGTGCTCGACGGCGTCGTGTACGTCAACACCGAGGCCCAGCAGGACGTGGCGTGAGGACCATCGCGGTCATCGGTGCCTCGCTCGCCGGACTCCGGTCCGCGGAAGCGTTGCGCGCACAGGGTTTCGACGGCCGACTGGTCGTCATCGGCGACGAGCCGCACGAGCCGTACGACCGGCCTCCGCTGTCGAAGGACTTCCTGCTCGGCACGGCTGACCGCGCGTCGCTGGCGCTCGCCGCCCCCGACGCGCTGGCCGCCCTCGA
The DNA here is from genome assembly GCF_057122925.1 of Umezawaea sp. Taxonomy (NCBI): domain Bacteria; kingdom Bacillati; phylum Actinomycetota; class Actinomycetes; order Pseudonocardiales; family Pseudonocardiaceae; genus Umezawaea; species Umezawaea sp. The sequence continues at coordinate 36,100 of NZ_DBNGPQ010000042.1, forward strand.
CGCCGACTGGCGGCTGGGCGTGCGCGCGGACCGGCTCGACGCCGCCACCCGCGAGGTCCACCTGTCCGACGGCTCGACCCTCACCGCCGACGGCGTGGTGGTCGCGACCGGCGGCGAGCCCAGGACGCTGCCCGGCACCCTCGCGCTGCGGACGCTCGACGACGCCGAGCGGCTGCGGGCCGCGCTGACCGGCGGCGCGCGCCGGCTCGTGGTGATCGGCGCGGGCTTCATCGGCGCCGAGGTGGCGTCCACGGCCCGCAGGCTCGGCCTCGACGTGACCGTGGTGGAGGTGCTGCCGATCCCGCTGGGGCGGGTGCTCGGGCCGGAGATCGGCGCGGTGTGCGGCGAACTGCACCTCGACCACGGCGTGCGGCTGCGCTGCGGCGTCGGCGTGGACCACGTGTCCCCGTCCGGTGTCGTGCTGACCGACGGGGAGGTGCTGCCCGCCGACCTGGTCGTCGCGGGCGTCGGCGCGCACCCCGCGACCGGGTGGCTCGCGGGCTCGGGCGTGGCGATCGGCAACGGCGTCCTGTGCGACCAGGGCGGTGTCACGAGCGTGCCCGGCGTGGTCGCGGTCGGCGACGTGGCCCGGTGGAGCGGCCAGCGGCACGAGCACTGGACCAGCGCCGCCGAGCAGGCGTCGGTGGCCGTGCGGAACCTGCTCGCGGGCACGACCGTGGAACTGCACGACCGGCCGGGCTACTTCTGGTCCGACCAGTACGGCGTGCGCATCCAGTTCATCGGCGAGACGCACCTCTACGACGAGGTCCGCTACGTCGACGGCACTCCGGCTGACCGCAAGTTCGCCGCCGTGTACGTGCGCGACGACGTGGTCGTCGGGGTGGTGGCGATGAACGACGCCCGGCACTTCACGCGGCTGCGCAGGCGGCTCGGGACGGCCCCACTGTCCACACCGGCCCCCTGAGGCCGGCTTGACAGGACCCTCCGCCTGCGGGAACGGTGAAACGATCAGTCCATCTCCCGAGGAGGCGACGCTCGTGTCGAAGCTGTACATCGACGGCCGGTGGGTCGGGTCGAGCAGCGGCGCCGAACGCGAGGTGATCAACCCCTTCGACCGGAGCGTGGTCGCCACCGTGGCGGAGGGCACGGCGGCGGACGCCAGGGCCGCCGTCGCCGCGGCCCGGCGCGCGTTCGACGACGGCGGCTGGTCGTCGACCAGTCCCGAGCACCGCGCCGCCGTGCTGAACCACGTGGCGGACCTGCTCGACCGGGCTAAGGAGGACATCGCCCGCACCGAGACCCTCGACACCGGCAAGACGCTGGTGGAGAGCAGGATCGACGTCGACGACGTGGCGGCGGTGTTCCGCTACTACGGCAACCTGGCGGGCGCGATCCACCCGCGCGTCGTGACCGGCGCGGGCCCGGACGTGATCAGCCGCGTCGACCACGACCCCGTCGGCGTGTGCGCGATGATCGCGCCGTGGAACTACCCGCTGCTCCAGGTGTCGTGGAAGATCGCGCCCGCGTTGTTGGCGGGCAACACGTTCGTCGCCAAGCCGAGTGAGATCACGCCGCTGTCGACCATCAAGCTGTTCGAGCTCCTGGCCGAGGCCGGGGTGCCCGCGGGCGTCGCGAACCTCGTGCTGGGCACCGGTCCCGAGGTCGGCTCGGTGCTCGTGGAGAGCGACGACGTCGACCTGGTCTCGTTCACCGGCAGCCTCGCCGTCGGGCAGTACATCGCGCGGGCGGCGGCGACGTCGTTGAAGAAGGTCGCGCTGGAGCTGGGCGGCAAGAACCCGAACATCGTGTTCGCCGACGCCGACCTGGACACCGCCGTCGACCACGCCCTCACGGCCGCGTTCTTCCACGCGGGCCAGGTGTGCTCGTCGGGCACGAGGCTCATCGTGCAGGACCCGGTGTACGACGACTTCGTCGCCGAGGTCGCGCGCCGCGCCGACCTGGTCCGGCTGGGCAACGGGTTCGACGAGGCCTCGGAGAGCGGCCCGCTGGTGTCGGCCGAGCACCGGGCCAAGGTCGAGGGGTACGTGGCGGTCGGCCTCGCCGAGGGCGCGCGGCTCCTCGCGGGTGGCGAGCGGCCCTCCGAACCGGAGTTGCGGGACGGCTTCTTCTTCCGCCCCACCGTGTTCGCGGACTGCACCCGTGAGATGAGGGTGGTGCGGGAGGAGACCTTCGGCCCCATCATCACCGCCGAGCGCTTCAGCACGCGGGAGGAGGCGGTGTTCCTGGGCAACGACACCGAGTACGGCCTCGCTGGCGGTGTCTGGACGCAGGACCTGGAGAAGGCCCAGTGGGTCGCGCGCAAGCTGCGCCACGGCACCGTGTGGATCAACGACTTCGGCCCGTACCTGCCGCAGGCGGAGTGGGGCGGCTTCAAGCGGTCCGGCATCGGCCGCGAACTCGGGCCCAGCGGCCTGCACGAGTACTGCGAACCGAAGCACGTCTACCAGAACCTCAAGCCCACGGCCCAGAACTGGTTCGCGAGGAGCTCCGATGCCTGAGTACGACTACGTCATCGTCGGCGGTGGCACGGCGGGCTCGGTCCTCGCGGCCAGGCTGTCGGAGGACCCGTCGGTGACGGTGTGCGTCGTCGAGGGCGGCCCGAGCGACGTGGACGACCCGCGGGTGCTCGAACTGCGCAACTGGATCAACCTGCTCGGCTCGGAACTGGACTACGACTACCCCACCGTCGAGCAGCCGCGCGGCAACTCCCACATCCGCCACTCGCGCGCCCGCGTGCTCGGCGGCTGCTCCTCGCACAACACGCTGATCAGCTTCGTGCCGTTCCCGCAGGACGTGGCCTCCTGGGGGCCCGGCTGGGACTGGGACACGTTCGGCCCGTACTACGACAGGCTGCTCAACAACATCATCCCGGTGGCCGAGGCCGACCGGAACCCGATCGCGCTGGACTTCATCGCGGCGGCCAAGGCGGCGCTGGGCGTTCCGGAGGTCGAGGACTTCAACGCCAAGCCGTTCGCCGACGGCACCGGGTTCTTCTCGGTCGCCTACCACCCGGATACCGGCCACCGCTCCTCCGCGTCCACGGCGTACCTGCACCCGATCCTCACCCGGCCCAACCTGACCCTGATGCTGGAGACGTGGGTCTCGCGGGTGTCCTTCGTGGACGGACGGGCCGTCGGCGTCGACACGTCGGCGGGTGCCGTCTCCGCCCGCCGCGAGGTGCTGCTGTGCGCGGGCGCGATCGACACGCCCCGGCTGCTGATGCTGTCCGGCGTCGGCCCCGCCGCGGACCTGTCCGCCCTGGGCATCGACGTCGTGCACGACCTGCCGGGTGTCGGCGAGAACCTGCTGGACCACCCGGAGTCGGTGATCGTCTGGGAGACCGACGGCCCGATCCCGCTCAACTCGGTGATGGACTCCGACGCGGGCCTGTTCGTCCGCCGCGACGAGTCCGACCCCCGCCCGGACCTCATGTTCCACTTCTACCAAATCCCGTTCACCGCCAACACCGAACGCCTCGGCTACCCGGTCGTCGAGCACGGCGTGTGCATGACCCCGAACATCCCCCGACCGCACAGCGCAGGCCGGATGTGGCTCACCAGCGCGGACCCCACCGTGAAGCCGGCGCTGGACTTCGGCTACTTCACCCACCCGGACGGGTACGACGAGCAGACGCTGGTCGACGGGTTCCGCATCGCCCGCGAGATCGCCGCCCAGGAGCCGTTGAGGTCGTGGCTCAAGCGCGAGGTCGCACCCGGTCCGTCGGTGACGTCCGACGAGGACCTGTCGGAGTACGGCCGTCGTGCCGCGCACACCGTGTACCACCCGGCGGGGACGTGCGCGATCGGTTCCGTGGTGGACCCGTCGTTGAAGGTGATCGGGTTGGAGGGGTTGAGGGTGGTGGACGCTTCGGTGTTCCCGACGATGCCGACCGTGAACCCGATGGTGACGGTGCTGATGATCGGCGAACGAGCGGCGGACCTGATCCGCGGCGACTGATCCACCGGTGGAGCCTCCCCGCGCCGGGGGAGCTCCACGCGGCCGTCAGTCGAGGACGCGGTCGTGCCGGCGCGGTCCGCCTTCACCGCGCTCTGGTCGGCCGCCAAACCGGTCTGAGCCGTCCTCGCACCACCCGACGCCACGCACAACCTCGTGCAGCGTGATCTCTGCCGCCGCCGAACGCGGCTCGGCAGTCCGCGGACGCGGTGAGCACCCGCCCTCAGCGGTGCGGAGCCCCGGCACAGGGGCCCCGCACCGACCGGGCTAGCCGGCCAGACCCCACCCGTGCGCCAGGTGCCAGGCGGCGCAGGCGTTGACGTCCAGCACGTAGGCGCCCGCGGTTCCGCACTGCTGGGTGCCGGTGCCGGGGTCGACCGGCTGGCCGTGGCCCATCCCGGTGACGGTGTGCGTCTCCACGACGGCGGCCCCGGAGGCGTCGCGGTACACGGCGTGGGGGTGGCCTGCGACGGTGTCGGTCGTGTCGGCGACGGCGTCGGTGCCGAGGGCGTTGGTCCACTGCTCGACGAGTTCCCGCTGGTTGGCGACGGCGACGGTGTAGTCGGCCGTGCCGTGCCAGATGGTCACGGGCGGGCGGGTGCCGGAGAACGGGGTCGCGGCGCGGACCCTGTCGCCCCACTGCGCCGGGGTGAGGTTCTTGCCGGGGTTCATGCAGGTGTAGGCGTCGAGGACGGACGTGGCGCAGCCGAACGGGACACCGGCGACGACACCGCCGCCGCGGAAGGTCTCCGGGTAGGCGGCGAGCAGGACCGACGTCATGGCGCCGCCCGCCGACAGGCCGCTGACGTAGGCGGGACCGGCGGCCATCTTCGTGACCATCTGGGCGATGGACGCCACCTCACCCTGACCGCGGGTGGTGTCCGCCGCCTGGAACCAGGTGAAGCACCTGTTGAGGTTGTTGGCGGTCTGCTGCTGCGGCAGCAGCACGGAGAACCGGTAGCGGTCGGCCAGCGACACCCAGCCGGACGCGGTGCCGTAGCCCGCGGCGTCCTGGGTGCAGCCGTGCAGGGCGACCACCAGCGGACGGCCCGCGGGCAGGCCGTCGGGGACGTAGCGGAACATCCTGAGGTTGCCGGGGTTGGTGCCGAACCCGGTCACCTCGGTGACGGTCGCGGCGTGTGCGGACGGCGTCGTGGTCGTGAGCAGGATCAGGACCAGAGCGATGATGCGCATGCGGACCTCCTTGTCCGCACCTCACGGTAGGGAAGCGCCGTCGACGGGCGCGATGGAACTGGCCGCCACATCCCGCGCCGTCGATGTGGTGGCCGGAACCATTACCCGCCAACGGTCCCGGCTCTACGGTCGGCGACGTGAACATCGTCGTTCCGCTCGCCGCAGCCCTGCTCCTCACCACCGCCGCTCCCGCCACCGCCGACCAGGCGAGCCGGTGCGGACCGCTCCGCGTGCCCGGCGCGGAGCACCAGCAAACCCGGAAGACCGACGACCTGACCACGGCCGGTGGGCTGACGGACCCGGCCGACTGGGCCGGGTTGACGCCCGCCGGGCTGCCCGCGCCCGCACCGGTGCCGGGGACGCAGGTCGACGGGTACTTCCCCGACGGCTCCACGTCCAACACCAACAACGGCTGGAACCACGACTCGCAGTTCGTGATCCGGCTGCCGAAGCGGTGGAACGGCGGACTGGTGGTCTCCGGGTCGCCGGGGGTGCGGGAGCAGTACGCGAACGACCGGGCGATCAGCGACTGGGTGCTGGAGCGCGGGTACGCGTTCGCGGCGACCGACAAGGGCAACACCGGCGTGGAGTTCTACCGCGGCGGGGACGCGATCGTGGAGTGGAACCACCGGGTCGCGCAGCTGACGCGCGCGACGAAGGCGCTGGTGCGGCAGCACTACTGCCGCGCGGCGAACCGCACGATCGCGACCGGGCTGTCCAACGGCGGGTACCTGGTGCGGTGGCAGCTGGAGAACCACCCCGAGCTGTACGACGGCGGTGTCGACTGGGAGGGCGTGCTGTGGCGGGAGGAGGGGCCGAACCTGCTGACGTTCCTGCCGCCCGCGCTGCGCGGTGAACCGGTGTTCCCGGCCGCGTCGGAGTTCCTGTGGCCGTTCTACCGCCAGCACTACTGGGAGCTGACGCAGCGGATCTACCGCGAGGCGCTCGACCCCGACTACGGGGGCGCGGAGGCGGACTACGCCTACGCGGACCGGCCGCGGGCGCAGCGCGCCGTGCGGAAGATCGCGCTGACCGGCCGGATCGGCAAGCCCCTGCTGACGCTGCACGGCACGCTGGACGGGCTGCTGCCGATCGACCAGGACTCCGACGTGTACGCCGGGATGGTCGAGGACGCGGGACGCGGCAGGCTGTTCCGCTACTACCGGATCGAGGGCGGCACGCACGTCGACTCGCTCTACGACGCCTTCCCCGACCGGCTCCGCCCCCTGACCCCGTGCCACCGCACGGCTTTCACCGCGCTGGAGCGCTGGCTCGGCGGTGGCCGCCCACCCGCGTCGGCCACGATCGCCCGCCCGGCGACCGTCTCCCCCGTCGACTGCGCGTTGGGCTAGTGCCGCGACCGGGTGAGCAGCAGCAGGCGCAGCGCGAGCTGGATCTCCAGCACGCGTTCGGGTGACTGCCAGTCGTCGCCGAGCAGCGTCGCGACGCGGTCGAGCCGCTGCACCACCGTGTTGACGTGCACGTGCAGCTCCTCCTTGGCGCGGCTGAGGTTCGCGCCGCAGGAGAAGTAGGCGGCGAGGGTCCGCACGAGTTCGGTGCCGCGCACGGCGTCGTAGTCCAGCAGCGGACCCAGTGTCGTGCGCACGTACCCGGCCACGTCCGCGCGTTCGCCCAGCAGCACGCCGACGAACCCGAGGTCGGCGGGTGTGCCGCCCTGGCCGCGCCGGTCGAGCACCAGCAGCGCGGACAGGCAGCGGGCGGCTTCCGCGTGCGCGGCGACGACCTGCTCGGGGCCTGCGGCAGGGCCGCCCGCGCCGACCGTCACGGGGACGCCCGTCGCCTTGCCGAGCACCCGTGCGGTCTCGGTGGCGGCGGCGCCCGCGGTCGTTCCGGGCAGCAGCAGCACGACGTGGTCGCCGTGCACGCCCGCGAGCCCGCGGCCGGTCGACGCGAGGTGCGCGGCGGCGGCGAGGAGCCGGTCGCGGGGAGCACCGTCGGCGACCAGGACCACGTGCGGCACGCCCAGCTCGACGCCGACCCGCCGAGCCCGCGCGACGAGCCCCGCCGGGTCGCGGGCAGGCACGGTCAGCAGGTCGGTGATCAGCTCGCCGCGGACCTTGTTCTCCGCCTCGGCCACGCTGCGGCGCAACAGCAGCAGCAGCGCCGTCACGACGCTGGCGCGTTCGAACAGCCTCCGGTCGGCGTCTTCCAGGTCGGGTCTGCCGGTCAGCGTGATGCTCCCCAGCAGCTCGCGCCCGGCCAGCACCGCGCACACCCACGTGCCGTCCTGGGCGACCGCCCGTCCGGTCGCTCGGGAGGCGTTCACCGCCGACCGGGGCGGGGTCCTCTTCGTGACGCCGATCCTGGCCAGCTCGCCCATCTCGCCGTCGTGCACCGCGATCGAGCCGCCGAGCACCTTCGCCACGGCCGCCGCCACCTCGGGCAGGTCGGCGCCGCGCAGCACCAGGTCCGCGAGCCGGTCGTGGGCCTCCTCGGCGCGGCGCATGTCCTCGCTCTGCGCGCGGATCACCTCGTTGGCCTCGTTGCGCTCCCGCAGCGCGACCCGCGTCTCCTCCAGCAGGTGGGCGGTGTCGAGCGCGATGGCCGCGTGGTCGGCGAGCGACGACAGCAGCGCCACCTCGTCGGGCGGGAACCGCCGCGGCGTGCGGTTGGCCGCGTACAGGACGCCGATCACCCGGCTGCCCAGCGTCAGCGGCACGCCGAGGATCGCGACCAGCCCCTCGTCCCGCACGGCGGTGTCGATCGGCGAGGTGTGGTTGAAGCGCAGGTCGGCGAAGTAGTCGGCGGTGGCGTAGGGCCGGGCGGTCTGCGCGACGAGCCCGCCGAGCCCCTCGCCCATGCCCAGCCGGACCTCCTGGAACAGCGCGGACACCGACCCGTCGGTGACCCGCATGTACGTGCCGTGCGCGGCGGGTTCGTTCATGCTCAGGTACGCGACGTCCGTGCCGAGCAGCAGCCGGGCCCGGCGGACGATCGACCGCAGCACCGCGTCCGGGTCGCGCGCGCCCGCGAGGTCGCTGGCGGTGTCGAACAGCGCCTCCAGCTCGGCCTCGCGGCGCCGGTGCTCGGTGAGCGTGCGGCGGATCTCCAACGCCCACTCCGCGGCGCGCTCGACCCGGTCCAGTTCCTCGTCGCTCGCCCCCGCGGCCCGCGCCGCGGGGAGCACCTGCGCGAGCCGCTCGCTGCCCGCGTCCTGGGCGAGCAGTTCGAGCAGGTGCTCCACCGGGTCGGTCATGGCGTCATGCTGACACTTCGGCGGCCTCGTCGGCGGACTTCTCCAGCGACACGCCCCTGGTCTCCTTCGCGACCACGACGGCGATGACGCTGAGCAGGCACGCGAACCCGACGTACAGCGCGACCGGCACGGTGCTGCCGTACGACTTGAGCAGCGCCGTGGCGATGAGCGGCGCGAGCGCGCCCGCCACGATGGACGCGAGCTGGTAGCCGACCGACGCGCCGGAGTAGCGGACCCTCGTGCCGAACAGCTCGGAGAAGAACGCGGCCTGCGGGCCGTACATCGCGCCGTGCAGCAGCAGGCCGACGGACGTGGCCAGCACGATCGCGCCGAACGACCTCGTGTCCAGCAGCGCGAAGAACAGGAAGATCCACACGCCGACGCCGACCGCGCCGAACAGGTACACCGAGCGGCGGCCGACGCGGTCGGACAGCGCTCCCCACAGCGGGATCGAGACGAAGTGGACAACCGAGGCGATCAGCACCGCGTTGAGGCCGTAGGACTTCGACAGGCCGAGCGGACCGGTGAGGTAGACGAGGATGAACGCCGTGATCACGTAGTACGACACGTTCTCGCCCATCCGGGCGCCCATCGCGATCAGCACCTCGCGCCAGTGCAGCCGCAGCAGCGTGACGATCGGCGCCTTCTCCACGACCGGGGACTTCCGCAGCTCCGCCTTGCGCTGCGCCTCCAGGAAGATCGGCGACTCGCTGACGGTCAGCCGGATCCACAGCCCGATCACGACCAGCAGACCGGACAGCAGGAACGGCACGCGCCAGCCCCACGCCAGGAACGTCTCATCGCTCTGCACGGCGGCCAGCACGGCGAGCACCGCCGTGGCGAGCAGGTTGCCCAGCGGCACCCCGGCCTGCGGCCAGGACGCCCAGAAGCCGCGCCGCCCGGCGTCGCCGTGCTCGGACACGATCAGCACCGCGCCGCCCCACTCGCCGCCGAGCGCGAAGCCCTGCACCAGGCGGAGCAGCGTCAGCAGCAGCGGTGCGGCGACGCCGATGGTGGCGTAGGTCGGCAGCAGGCCCATCGCGAACGTGGCCCCGCCCATGAGGACCAGGGCCACCACGAGCAGCTTCTTGCGACCGACCTTGTCGCCGAAGTGCCCGAACACCACCCCGCCCAGCGGCCTCGCGAGGAAGCCGATGGCGTAGGTGGTGAACGCCAGCAGGGTGCCGGTCAGCGGGTCCACGCTGGGGAAGAACAGCTTGTTGAACACCAGCGCGGCGGCGGAGCCGTAGAGGAAGAAGTCGTACCACTCGATCGTGGTTCCGATCAGGCTGGCCGCCACCACCTTGATGATGGGTTTTCTGGGAGCTGCGGTAGTCATGGGGTCACCACTTCGTCGGGGCGGACTTGCGGGGCGTCTACTGGGCGGTCCAGCCGCCGTCGATCGTGAACGTGGAGCCGGTGACGTGCCCGGAGTGCCTGCCGCACAACCACAGCACGGTCGCGGCGACGTCCTCGGGTTCGATGAGCCGCTTGACGGCCGTGCGCTGGAGCATGACCTCGGCGAGCACCCGGTCCTCCCCGATGCCGTGCGCGCGGGCCTGGTCGGCGACCTGCCCCTCCACCAGCGGGGTGCGCACGTAGCCGGGGCTCACGCAGTTGCTGGTCACGCCGTGCTCGGCGCCCTCCAGCGCGGCGACCTTGCTCAGGCCCTCCAGGCCGTGCTTCGCGGCCACGTAGGCGGCTTTGAACGGGCTGGCGCGCAGGCCGTGGACGCTGGTGAGGTTGACGATCCGGCCCCAGCCCCGTGCCCGCATGTGCGGCAGGCAGTGCCGCATCAGCAGGAACGGGGCGGTGAGCATGACCCGCTGGATCAGCTCGAACCGCTCGGGCGGGAACTCGTGGATCGGCGCGACGTGCTGGAGCCCGGCGTTGTTGACCAGGATGTCGACCTCGCGGGGCAGGTCACGGGCCGGGTCGGCGTCGGACAGGTCGACCACGTGCTCCGTGCCGCCCGTCTCGACGGCCACCGCGCGCACCGCGTCGGCGTCCCGGTCGACGAGGTGGACCTTCGCGCCCGCCTCGCTCAGCACGAGGGCGCAGGCGCGGCCGATGCCGCCGCCCGCGCCCGTGACGAGTGCCGTGCGGCCCGCGAGGTCGTCGCTGGTGTGACGGAGCCCACTGTTCATGCGAATGACGCTAGTGAGGGGCCGCCGGGTCAGCACATGTGTGACCAGCACATAACGGCGTATTGCTTCATGTGTTTAGCCAACAGTTAGCGGTGTGACGATCGGCTTAGTCAATACGTGGTGATGTCAGCCCGCTTCCATGAGTACAGTTCATTGATCCGTTCGGGGGACGACCACGTACTTGGGGGTAACTCAATGTCATTGACACCGATCTACGACGACCTCATGCGCGAACTGGACGGCATCATGGCGGCCAGCAAGGCGAAGAGGGCGGCCGAGGAAGACGACAAGGCCGCCGAGCAGGAGCTCGACGGCCCGATCGCCAGCTGATCAGCGACTAGCCGGGCTGCTGGAGCAGGTCCGCGGGGACCGGCTCGTCCTTCTCCAACGCGCCGAACAGGCGCAGTGCGTTCTCCCGGTCCCACTGCACGACCGACCCGACGCCGTCGAGCGTCGGCGTGCCGCCGATGGGCACGGTCGCCGTGTCGACGCCGCCGCCCATGCCGAACGCGAGCCCGCCCAGGTTGAACAGGCTGTCGTCGTCGTCCACCGAGATGGAGTCGGTGCTCGCGAACAGCAGCGGGAACGCGCGGAACGGGTTCAGCAGCGTGCCGGGGCTCGTCGCCCGGTCCGACAGCGCGGACAGGAACTCGCGCTGGTTCTGCACCCGCTGGAGGTCGGCGGTGGCGAACGCCCGCGTGCGCACGAACCCGAGCGCCTGCGTGCCGTTCAGCTCCTGGCAGCCGGGCTGGAGGTCCAGACCCGCCAGCGGGTCCTGCATCGGCTCGTCGATGCACATGTCGACGCCGCCGACGGCGTCCACGATGCCCGCGAACCCGCCGAAGCCGATCTCCATGTAGTGGTCGAGGTGGATCCCGGTCACGCCCTCGACGGTCTGCGCCAGCAGCGGCGCGCCACCGAGCGAGAACGCGGCGTTGATCTTGTTCTTCCCGTTGCCCGGAATGTCCACATAGGAGTCGCGCGGCAGGCTCACCAGCGTCGACTTCCCGGAACCGGAAGGGATGTGCAGGAGCATGATGGTGTCGGTCCGCTTGCCGCCCGCGTCACCGGTCGACAGCTCGTCCTTCTGCTCCTGGGTCAGGTCGTCGCGCGCGTCCGACCCCACCAGCAACCAGTTGGTGCCGGGTGTGTCGGCGGGGCGCCCCTCGTAGTCCGGCAGCGCGTTCGACCGCCGCAGCGACGAGTCGACGTAGAAGTACAGACCGACCAGTACCAGCAACAACACGAAGACCACGGCCAGGAACACCCGGCCCTTCTTCACCTTGCGCCGCTGCGGCATCGGCCTGCGCGCGGGCGGTTGCTGGTACCCCTGCTGGTATCCAGCGCTCATGTTCGCCAACCCCGATCTGGATGGATGCTCCGGTCAACCGCTCTTGCCCCTAAGAGACGCGGGGCGGGCGGAGAGGTTGCCACCTTAGCCACTCAGGGGCAGTACGAGCGCCGTGAGCAACCGGTTCACCTCGCCCAGGGGATCGGTGGTGAACCCGGTGTGCGTCGGCGACGTCTGGATCACCGTGCTCCGCGGGGCCGTCAACCACCGGAACCGCTGCCCGCGGGAAGTCCCGGACACCGGTCCGGCCACCTCGGCCCCGTCGCACGACTCCCCGAGGTGCCGCAGGGCCGCCTCCAGCACCTCGACGTCAGCGGTCGGGTCGAGCGCCCGCACCCGGTCGACGTCCACAAAGGTCTCCGCGCGCAGGAAGTCCAAGTCGGGGCAGTAGAGCAGCACCCCGACGTTCACGAACTCACCGCGCTCGACACGGGGCACGGCCCGCAGCACGGCGTACTCAAACACGTGCGGCACGCGCCACCTCCAACGCCTCGACCCACGCACGGGGCCCGGCGAGACGAGCGGCGAAGTACGCCAGGTAGGCCTCGCGAACGGCGGCGGCACCGGAGAACACCTGGTCCCGCGCCAACCACTCGTCGGGAACCAGCGCCAGGACCTCCCGCAGCAGCCCCGGCGTCACCAGGGCGGCCAACTCACCGTCGACGCCGGCCAACGGCCCGGCGAACGGCAGCATCAGGTGGTCGCCGGCGTCGAACCGGTACGCCTCGGCGGGGAACCGATCCGCACGCCACCCGTGGTGGAAGTACAACGCGGCACCGTGGTCGATCAACCACAACTGCCGGTGCCACAACAACGTGTTCGGATTCCGCCAACTGCGGTCGACGTTCAACACCAGCGCGTCGAGCCACAGCAGCCGCGTGGCCAGCTCGACGTCGGGCTCCCGCACAACGGGGTTGTAGTCGAAGGAACCGGGCAGGTAGTCCAGCCCGAGGTTCACCCCACCACTGGCCCGGAGGAGGTCCTGGACCTCCTCATCGGGCTCGGACCGCGCCAACTCGGGGTCGAGGTCGACCAGGACGATCTCAGGAACCCGAAACCCGAGCCGCCGAGCCAACTCGCCGACGACGACCTCGGCAACGAGCGCCTTGATCCCCTGGCCCGCCCCGCGAAACTTGAGCACGTACATCCCGAGGTCATCAGCCTCGACCAGCCCTGGCAGCGACCCACCTTCACGGAAGGGCGTCACGTACCGAGTGGCCGACACCTTCCGCAACCCACCCGCAGATTCCACATCGCCATCATCACAACAAAGCACCGCACAGGCCAAACGCTCAAGGCGGGCCACGGGCTTCCGCGGACCAAGACCGGTCGACCACCTGGTCCGACGGGACCGAGAACACCAGGGGGACCAGCGCCCCTAGACCGCCCCCTCCAAGGCCCGGAAGTACCCACCCTGCCCCAACCGGTTCGGGTGGTAGGAATCCCCGACGGGCAACGTGACCGCGTGCACCCAGGGCTCCACCCCGCACACCCCGTGCCCGGCGAACACCCCCCGCACGTCCACGAACTCCACCCCTGCCGCGGCGGCGGCCTCGGCGGTCACCTCGGCCAGCAGATCCGCCCCGGAGTTCACCGCGGCCCGCTTCGCCTCGGACAACCCGCCCACGCACACCCCGGTCTCGAACAACCGCGGGTACCCCAGCACCACGACATCGGCAGCGGGAGCCCGGTCCACGACCGCCCCCAGCAACCGCCCCAACCGCCCCGGCATCTCGCCGCGGATCACCTCGCCCGCCCGTCCGGCGGCCTGCTCGCACGCCCGGTCCGAACTCAGCGTGCACGTGGTCATCACGTCCACGAACCCGACGTCGTTCCCCCCGACGGTCACCGTCACCAGCGTCGTCTCCGACGACAGGGACGCCATCTGACCGTCCAGCACGTCCTGCACGACGGCCCCGGAGCACGCGGCGAACACGAAGTCAGCGGGCGCGTGCGCCTTCTCCCACAGCCTGGGGTACGCGGCGTCGCTGCGCCCGCACTCCCCCGTTCCCCCGGTCCCGACACCGGCGGCGTAGGAGTCGCCCAGCGCGACGTACTCCTGCGCCACCGGAGCGGGGACCATGACCAAGCTCAACACCAACGCCGCGGCGATACCCATGCCCTAGCGGTACCACTGTGGACAGTCGCTCCGGAAGCCCGTTAACCCAGCCGGGTGGGCACCACGCACACCGGGATCGGCGACGACAGCGGTGTGCCCGCCGCCGTCAACCGGCCGGTGGCCTGGTCGACGGCGAACGAGGTCACGGTGCTGGAGTTCTGGTTGGCGGCGAACAGGAATCGCCCGGTCGGGTCGAACGTGATGTGCCGCGGGTACTCGCCGCCGGTGGGCACGGTCTCGACGAGCCGCAGCCGCGCGCCGCCGTCCTCGACGGCGAACAGCGCCACGCTGTCGTGGCCGCGGTTGGACAGGTACGCGAACCGACCGTCCTGCGACACGACGACCTCGGCCGGGTAGTTGCGCGGCGTCGCGGGCGTCCCCTCGGGCACGGTCCGCACCGCCTCGCCGGGCGTCAGCACGCCGCTCTCCGGGTCGTAGGCCGCGGCCACGACGGTCGAGTCCAGCTCGTTCGCGATGTAGGCGAACGTCCCGGTCGGGTGGAACGCGAGGTGCCGGGGCCCGGCGCCCGGCCGCACCGTCGCGGTGCTGACCAGCTGGAGCTTCCCGGTGCCGGTGTCGAGGCGGTAGCTGTAGACGGAGTCGGTGCCGAGGTCCACGGCGAGCAGGTGCTCGCCCGCGGGGTCGGGCAGCACCTGGTGGGCGTGCGGGCCTTCCTGGCGCTCGCGGTCCGGTCCGGACCCCTGGTGGGTCACCAGGTCCGTGCGCGCGCCCAGCCCGCCGTCGGCCTTCACCGGGTGCACCGAGACGCTGCCGGACGAGTAGTTCGCGGAGAGCAGGTACCTGCCGGAGGGGTCGAGCGCCAGGTGGCACGGGTCGGCTCCGCCGGTGCTCTGCGCGTTGATGATCCGCAGCCCGCCGCCCGCGCCGACGGCGACGGCCGTGACGGACCCGTTGCCCTGCTCGTTCACCGCGTAGAGGGTGCGGCCGGACTCGATGACGAACGAGGGGTTGGCCACGCCGGGGAAGACGCCGGTCGAGCGGAGCTGCCCGGTGGTCTGGTCGTAGGCGGCCAGCCCGATCCCGGTGCCCCCGCCCGGCCACGTCGTGTAGGTCCCGAGGTACACGCGGGACTCCGCACGTGGTTGCGCCGCAGCGGCTTCGCCGGTCACCAGCATCCCTGCCCCCACACCCATGGCTCCGAGGAACCGTCGCCTGTCGATCACCACTGGCACACCTCCGTTGATCCTGGCGGCAGGACCACAGTGGCCTAGACCACTGCGCCCCGACAAGGGATGCAACGAAGATTGCGCCTACCGCAACGGATCCGCCTCGGTCAGACGGGCCAGCTCGACCGCCGGGTCGTACGCCGGCTCAGGATACGTGGGCGCCAGGTCGCGCATCGTCCGCAGGAGCAGTTGGGCCACGGCCCAGTTGCGGTACCACTTGCGGTCGGACGGCACGGCGAACCAGGGGGCGACGTCGGTGGAGCACGTGACCAGGAGGTCCGCGTACGCCTGCTGGTAGAGCGACCACTTGGCCCGCACCGCGAGGTCGGACGGGTTGTACTTCCAGAGCTTCTCCGGCGTCCGGAGCCGGGCGACGAGCCGCTCCTTCTGCCGCTCCGGCGAGATGTGCAGGAAGCACTTCAGGATCGTCACGCCCGACTCGGCCAGCTCGGCCTCGAAGTCGTTGATCTGCCTGTACCTGGCCCGCCACGTCGACGGCGGCACGAGCTTGTCGACCCTGGGCACCAGCACGTCCTCGTAGTGCGACCGGTCGAAGAAGCCGATCAGCCCAGGACCGGGGACCTGGCGGCGGATCCGCCACAGGAAGTCGTGCGACAGCTCGGCGCGGGTCGGCTTCTTGAACGACACGACGCGCAGGCCCTGCGGGTTCATCAGCCCCGCGACGTGGCTGATCGTGCCGCCCTTGCCGGAGGTGTCCATGCCCTGGAGCACGACCAGCACCCGCCGACGCCCGCCGCCGACGCCCTCGGCGTAGAGGTTCTCCTGGAGCCGGTCCAGCTCGACCCCGATCGCCTCCAGGTCCTTCGCGGCCTCGGCCTTGGTGGTGGGGCCGACCGGTGCGGCGGCCGGGTCGACCTTCGCGAGGTCGACCCCTTCCGGGTGAATCCTGAGCACGTCGCGAATCGAGCGGACGTGCGCCGACTTCTTCGCCATCGTCGCAGGGTAGCCAGGACGTGATCACTTCGCTCGGTACGCAACGGATCTCCGCCGATCATTCCATTTGCGCAAGAAACCTGACATCTGCGCAACGCCTGACGGATGAAATCGCCGCCATCGCACCCTTAGCCTTGTCCTATGACCGCCATCGCCGCTCCCACCACAGAGGCCCCGACCAGCGGGGCCGACCTCATCGCGCTGGACGAGCACTGGAGCACGCACAACTACCACCCGCTGCCGGTCGTGATCTCCCACGGCGAGGGCGCGTGGGTGACGGACGTGGACGGTCGTCGCTACCTGGACTTCCTCTCCGGCTACTCGTCCCTCAACTTCGGCCACCGCCACCCCGCGCTGATCGCCGCGGCCGTGGAGCAGCTCGGCCGCGTCACGCTCACCAGCCGCGCGTTCCACCACGACCAGTTCGGCCTGTTCTGCCGCGAGCTGGCCGAGCTGACGGGCACCGAGATGGTGCTGGCGATGAACTCCGGCGCCGAGGCCGTCGAGTCCGCGATCAAGGTGGCCCGCAAGTGGGCCTACCAGGTCAAGGGCGTCCCGGCGGGCACGGCGGAGATCGTCGTCGCGGGGGCGAACTTCCACGGCCGCACGACGACCATCGTCTCGTTCTCGACCGACGAGGTGGCGCGCGCCGACTTCGGCCCGTTCACCCCCGGCTTCTCGGTCGTCCCCTACGGCGACGAGCGGGCGCTGCGCGACGCCGTCACCGAGCGGACCGCCGCCGTGCTGATCGAACCCGTCCAGGGCGAGGCGGGGATCGTCGTGCCGCCCGAGGGCTACCTGGCGGCCGTGCGGCGGATCTGCGACGAGAACTCCGTGCTGATGATCGCCGACGAGATCCAGTCCGGTCTCGGCCGGACCGGCGAGCTGCTGGCGCTGGACCACGCGGGCGTGCGCGCCGACCTGTACACGCTGGGCAAGGCGCTCGGCGGCGGGATCGTGCCGGTGTCGGCCGTGGTCGGCGACCGGTCGGTGCTGGGCGTGCTCAAGCCGGGCGAGCACGGCTCGACCTTCGGCGGCAACCCGCTGGCCTGCGCCGTCGGGCGCGCGGTCGTGAAGCTGCTGGCCACCGGCGAGTACCAGGAGCGCTCCCGCGAGCTGGGCGGCTACCTGCACTCCCGGCTGGGCGACCTCGTCGGCCGCGGCGTGGCCGAGGTCCGCGGTCGCGGCCTGTGGGCGGGCGTGGAGATCGCGCCGGGCGGTCCGAAGGGCCGGGAGGCGTCCGAGGCGCTGGCCGCGCGGGGCGTGCTGTGCAAGGAGACGCACGACTCGACGCTGCGCGTCGCCCCTCCCCTGGTGATCACCGCGGAGGAGATCGACCGGGGCGTGGACGCCATCGCCGAGGTCGTCGGGCGGTAGTCACGATCGGCACGCGGGCACCTCACGATGCGTCATACACCTCGTGAGGTGCCCGTTCGCGTTGCATGATGCCGTTCATGGGTGAACGGGTTCGTGCGGAGGCGGCGGCGGCGCTGGGCCGGTGGACCGAACCGGAGGAGGTCTACGCGGCCGGTCGCGCGCTGCGGGCGGCCGTCGGGCACCGGGCGCACCGCGAGGTGCTGCTCGCGGTCGACCGGCCGTCCATCCCGGACTACGTGCGCGCGAGCAACGAGGGCAGGCTGGAGACGCTGGTCCCGCTGCGCATCGGGCGGATGATCGCGTCGCCGTTCTCGTTCTTCCGCGGCAGCGCGGGCCTGATGGCGGGCGACCTGGCGGTGAGCCCGCGCAGCGGGGTGGACGTCCAGCTGTGCGGCGACGCGCACGCGGCGAACTTCGGCCTGTACGGGACGCCCGAGGGCCAGATCGTCATGGACGTCAACGACTTCGACGAGACCCTGCCGGGGCCGTGGGAGTGGGACCTGAAGAGGCTCACGACCAGCCTCGTGCTGGCGGGCCGCGAGGGCGGGGTGTCGGAGAAGGGCTGCCGCGACGCCGTCGAGGACGCCGTGCGGGCCTACCGGGGCGCGATGAGGCACATGGCGGAGCTGCCGTTCCTGGACTCGTGGAGCGCGCTCGGCGACGAGTCGGTGCTGACCAAGGCCAAGGCGAAGGACCTGGTCGACGAGTTCAGCAGGGCCGCGTCCAAGGCGCGCAAGAACACCAGCGCGAGGGTCGCCGCGAAGTGGACCCGCAAGGAGGGCGAGCACTGGCGGTTCATCGCCGACCCGCCGGTGCTGACCAGGGTCACCGAGAAGACCGCGGACGAGGTGGTCGCCGCGCTGCCGTCCTACGTGGACACGCTGCGCGAGTCCCGCCGCAACCTGATCATGCGCTACGGCGTGTCGGACGTGGCCTTCCGCGTCGTCGGCACGGGCAGCGTCGGCCTGCGCAACTACCTGGTCCTGCTGCACGGCAACGGCGACGAGGCGCTCGTCCTCCAGGTGAAGGAGGCGAGGCCGTCGGCGCTGGAGCCGTTCCTGGACGTGCCGCCGAGCAAGCACCAGGGCAAGCGGATCGTCCACGGCGCCAGGATGGTGCAGGCGGAGACGGACATCCTGCTCGGCTGGACCACCATCGACGGCCGCGACTACATCGTCCGCCAGTTCCGCAACCGCAAGGGCGAGATCGACGCGACCACGCTCAAGCGCGACGACCTGGACGACTACGGGCGCTTCGCGGGCGCGCTGCTGGCCCGCGCGCACACCCGGTCCGTCGACCCGCGGCTGCTCGCGGGCTACTGCGAGCGCGACGGCGAGGAACTGGACGAGGCGTTCGCGAAGTACGCGTTCGGCTACGCCGACCAGACCGAGGCCGACCACGCCGAACTGGTGGCCGAGGTGAGGGCGGGCCGCCTGCCCGCCCTCATCGAGGAGGACTGACCCGCACCAGCGCCTCGCGCGCGACCAGGTAGAGGACGACGGCGTTCAGCAGGTGCCACAGGTAGTGCGTTCCCGAGGGCAGACCGGGGCACGCGCTGAGGTCGACGGTCCGCAGCGTCAGCGACACCGCGAACACCACGGCGGCGAGCGCGAACGCCCGCCAGTGGTGCCGCGCGCCCTCCGGTCCGGAGAAGCGCAGCGCCACGGCCAACCCGGCCAGCGCGACCCCGGCGGCCAGGTAGGAGCCGGACCCGGCGGGCACGAGCAGCGACACCGGGAGCAGCACCGCGCCCAGCAGGGCGAGGCCGGGCGCGAACAGCCACGCCTTCGGCCACGACAGGCCCCAGAACCAGCGGCCGAAGCAGACGACGTAGAAGAACACGAACAGCGCGATGAACAGCACGTCGAACACGCGCGTCAGCTCGGTGGCCGCCGTGTGGAACGACAGGCTGCCCACCCCGATCAGCGCGAGCAGCACCACCAGCGCCCGCATGCTCCGCTCCACGGGCCGGTAGCGGAACCACAGGACCGCCGCGGCGAGCAGGAACGCGAGGTTGCTGAACGCGTTGAGCGGCTCGCCCCACAGTCCGGGGGCCAGCCGTTCGCAGTAGGTGTCGACGTAGTCGTTCATGGTGTGGGTTCTAGCGCACCGGATCCGGGTGGGTACTGCCGTGTGACGGATCCGGGCCGGATCGCGTGGTCAGGCCCGGTGAGAGCACCGGGCCTGACCACGCGAGGGCCCGCGCCGAGGCCACCGGGCTCGACGTCGTCGACGTCCCCGAGCGGGACGCGGACGTGCGGCTGCCGCCGCGCGGCGAGGAGCAGGCCCGCGCCGTCGGTCGGTGGCTCGCCGCGGTGCCCGTCGCCCAGCGGCCGGACGTGGTCGTGTGCTCGCCCCCCGGCGCTGGGCACGGCGTGGTTCGCCACCCGGGAGCTGGACCACCAGCCGGTGCGGGTCGGCACGATGCGCTCCTGGGCCTGACGCGCCCTACCCGACCCGCCAGCCCCGCTCCACCGAGGCGCGGCACCGGTCCGGCCGGTCGCCCGCGCCGGTGAACAGCGCGGTCAGCAGGACGGGACCGTGGTCGAGCGCCTCCCTGGGCAGCGGACCGGTCGCGACCAGCGACACCAGCCCGTGGCCGACGACCCAGCTCTGGGTGGCCAGGTCGAGCGGGACGACGTCGGCGCGGAAGCGCTCGGCCGCCCTGCCCCGGACGACGGCCTGGACCATGTGCTCCAGGGTCGCGTCCGCCGCGCCGAGGTCTTCGAGGTCGAAGTCCGCGTCGAACATGACCCGGTACAGGTCGGGGTGGTCCAGCGCGTTCGCGAGGTAGGCGGCCACCAGCGCGGTCAGGTCCAGCACGGCGTCCGAGGACGGCTCCACCAGCGCGAACCTGGCCGCCAGCCGGGTGAAGCCCTCCTGCCGCAGCGCCCTCCACATGCCGTCCATGCCGTCGAAGTGGGTGTAGACGGCCATCGTCGACACGCCCGTCCCGGCGACCAGCGACCGCAGGGTGATCGGTTCGCGGGTGCGGAGCATGTGCGCGGCCCGTTCGAGCAGTCGGGTGCGGACCGCCGGATCCTTGGGCCTGACCATGTGCTGAGATTACATAGCATTGCACTGCTATGTTTACGGGGTCCCGGATCCACGGGACTCCCACGATGAGGAGACAGCATGGCCATCACCCTGGTGAACCCCGAAGGACTGCCGAAGGTCGACCTGTACCGGCAGGTGTCGGTCGCCACCGGGTCGAAGCTGGTGTTCATCGCGGGCCAGGTCGCCCGCGACGCCGACGGCGGCAGGGTCGGCGAGGGCGACCTCGCGGCCCAGGTCGAGCAGTGCTACCTCAACGTGGGCACGGCGCTGGCCGCGGCGGGCGCCACCTTCGACGACGTGGCGAAGCTGACCGTCTACCTCGTCGACTGGACCCCGGACAAGATGGCGCTGGCCGTGGAGGGCATCTCCAGGGCCGCCGCGAAGCTGGGCACCACGCCGGGCGCGCCGCTCACCGGCATCGGCGTCGCCGCGCTGGCCGAGCCCGACATGCTGGTGGAGGTCGAGGCCATCGCGGTCGTCGACTGAACCGGCGGCCACCCCGACCAGGGCGAACGGGCGGACGCCCTGGTCGGCCCACCCAGCAGCGAGCCCGTGGCGTGCACGACTGGCCGCCGCGCGGGAGCTGTTCGTGGCCCGCGGCTACCCGAGTGCGGCGGTGGGCGACATCGCCGCACTCGCCGGGGTCTCGGTCGACACGGTCCACAGCTCGGTGGGCCGCAAGCCGGTGCTGCCGCGGGAGCTGGTGGAGACGTCGCTGTCCGGCCGGGACCACGCGGTCCCGGCCGGACAGCGCGACCACGTGCTCCTGGTCCACGAGCGCGGCTGGACCCCCGAGCAGTTCCGGGAGTGGATCACCGACTCGTGGACCAGGGCCCTGCCTGCCTGATCAGCGGGCCCGCCGCACCCGCGCCTCGTCCCAGACGGGCTCGGACACCTCGGACACCACGCCGTCGGACCGGAACAGCAGGAACCGGTCGAACGAGCGCGCGAACCAGCGGTCGTGCGTCACCGCGACGACGGTCCCGGTGAACTCCTCCAACGCCCGTTGCAGGGCCTCGGCCGAGTTCAGGTCGAGGTTGTCCGTCGGCTCGTCGAGCAGCAGCAGCGTCGAGCCCGCCAGTTCCAGCAGCAGCACCTGGAACCGGGCCTGCTGGCCACCGGACAGCGACTCGAACCGCTGGTCGCCGCTCTGCCCGAGCCCGTAGCGGGTCAGGATCGCCATGGCCGCGCCGCGGTCCTTGCCGGTCCGCGAGCCCTCGCCGTGCCAGAGGATGTCGACCAGCGTCCTGCCGACCCACTCGGGGTGCTGGTGGGTCTGCGCGAACAGCCCCGGCAGCACCCGCGACCCGGTCTTGCAGACGCCGGTGTGCGCCACGTCGCCGCCGCCGAGCAGCCGCAGGAAGTGGCTCTTGCCCGACCCGTTCGACCCCAGCACCGCCACCCGGTCGCCGAAGAAGATCTCCGCGTCGAACGGCTTCATCAACCCGGTGAGTTCGAGGTTCTCGCACGTCACCGCACGCACGGCCGTCCGACCGCCCCGCAGTCGCGGGGTCACCTTCTCGTCGGTCGGCAGCTCCGGCGGGGGCCCGGCCTCCTCGTACTTCTTCAGCTTCGCCGACATCACCCGGTACTTGGCCGCCATGACCTCGGAGATCGTCGCCTGGATCTGGAGGGTCCGCACCAGCTCCTTGAGCCGGTCGTGCTCCTCGTTCCAGCGCTTGTGCAGCTCCTTGAGCCGGTCGATCCGCGTGGTCCTGGCCTCGTGCCAGGTGCCGAACGAGCCCGCGTGCGTCCACGCGCTGTGCGCCTCGACCGTCACGACCTGCGTGGCGGCGATCGACAGCAGCTCCCGGTCGTGGCTGACCAGCAGCACGCCCTTGTCCGTCTCGGACAGCCGCTGCTCCAGCCACCGCTTGCCGGGCACGTCGAGGTAGTTGTCCGGCTCGTCGAGCAGCAGCACCTGCTCCTGGCCGCGCAGCAGCGCCTCCAGCACGAGCCGCTTCTGCTCGCCGCCGGACAGGGTCTTCACGTCGCGGAACCGGGCCCGGTCGTACGGGACGCCGAGCGCGGCGACCGTCACCGTGTCCCACAGGACCTCGACGTCGTAGCCGCCCTCCTCGCCCCAGGCGGTGATGGCGTTCGCGTACTTCATCTGGGTCGGCTCGTCGTCGGTCTCCATCAGCGCCAGCTCGGCGCGGTCCAGCTCGACGGCCGCCTTGCGCAGACCCGGTGGGGCGACGGCGAGCAGCAGGTCGCGGACGCTGCTGTCGTCGCGCACCGAACCGACGAACTGGGGCATCACCCCGAGCCCGCCCTGCACCCGCACGCTGCCCGCCGCCGGGGTCAGCTCACCCGACAGGATCCGCAGCAACGTGGTCTTGCCGACGCCGTTGGCGCCGACCAGCGCCACCACCGACCCGGCACCGACCTTGAACGACACATCGCGAAACAGCTCGCGTCCGTCGGCGAGACGGAAGGCAAGTCCATTCGCATCGAGGAAACCCACAGTGGGTCATCGTCGTCTGATGGGTGCCACAAGACCAAATCATTTGGTGTATCACGGTGGCTCGTCGCGCCTCCGAACACAGAGGTGCATCTCAGGGAAGGAGCTCGATGACCAGCATCGAGTCGGCTCGGCTGGTGGCGGCGCAGCTCGGTGTGCTGGTGACGCTGGGCGCGTTGCCCGCCCTGCCGGACGGCTCGCGGCTCGACCGCTCGCCGACGCCGGTGCACGACGTGAACGGCGAGCTGCTCCTGTGGCGGATCGGGTCGACCACCGGGCGCGGGTACGTCGACGTCGCCGCCCACCCGAGGCTCGGAGCGCCGCTGGTGGCGGTCGCCCCGGAGGCCGCGTGGGAGCCGGAGATGCTCCTCGGCGAGGCCAGGAGCCTCGACGTCGAGCACGACGAGCTGCAGTTCGTGGCCTACAGCTTCCCCAAGCTGGCCGTCCGGTTCCTGCTCGACGGCGTCGAGGTCGCGCTGCGCGAGCTGCACACGTGGGAGGAGGTGCCCGAGGTGCGCGAGGACCTGGGCGAGCCGCCCGGCGAGTTCGAGCGCTGGTCGTTCCTGGACGAGCAGGACGCCGAGACGAGACTCGTGCGCGAGGAGCGCTACCAGCAGCGGATCGAGGCCCTGACCCACCTGGCGAACGTGCTGCACGTGGACGAGCCGGTCGTGCGCCGGTTCGACCGCAAGATCGTCGAGCAGGTGCTGCGCCCCCGCGTGGACGCGCTGGAGCTGCACTACTCGCACAGCTTCGCCGACCAGTCGAGCTGCCTCGGCCTGGTCGGGCAGGAGACGAACCGGTGGAGCGCGGCGGCGAGCACCCAGATGATCCTGGACTTCTACCGCTACCGCTACGACCAGGAGCGGCTCGCCGACGAGCTGGGCCTGGGCACGGAGGAGCACCCGGTGGGGCTGCCGCCGAGCAGGGACTTCGACGTCGTGGTGGCGCTGGAGAACCTGACCGGCAAGTCGCTGTCGGCGGCGCTGTCGACCACGCCGACGTTCGCGGAGTGCCGTTCGGAGATCCGCGCGAACCGGCCGGTGATCAGCTTCATCCCCGGCCACTCGCGGGTCGTGGCCGGGTACACGCGGACGAGTTCGCTGCTGCTGATCGGCGCGAGCTTCGCCGCGTTGCAGGTCAACGACCCGTGGCCGCCGAGGGCGGGTGTGGTGACGCGGTGGGAGAACGTCGACACCATCGTGTGCCGGAGCACCGTGACGGCGCGGGTGACGCTGGTCCCCTAGCGGTGGAGGAGGAACGCGGTGCCGGGCGTCACGGCACGGTGCTCATCCGCCGCTCAGCGCCACGTGGTCCCGCGCAGGAGCAGCACGACCGACACCATGCCGAAGCAGCCGATCGCGGCACCGAGCACCCCCATCGCCAGGAGGAACGTGCCGATGGCCGCGAAGAGGACCGCCAGCACGGTGGTCGGCTTGGGACCGGCCCGTCCCGTCGCCAGCCGTCCGTCCAACAGGGGGTCGTCGAGGCGGAACTGGTGCTCGATCTCGGCCAGCGACCGGCGCTCGGATTCACTCAGCATCGGGACTCCTCCACATGCTCCAGGCAGGGTCGGAGTACCCCGATTCCGGGGTTTCAACCCGAACTACCTCCGGGAAAGCGCGACGAGCCTGGACACGGCCCTCAGGTACTTCTTCCGGTAGCCGCCGCGCAGCATCTCGTCGGTGAACAGCTCCGACAGCGGACGCCCCGAGACGGCCACCGGGACGTCCCGGTCGTAGAGCCGGTCACCCAGCGCCACCAGGCGCAACGCGACGGACTGGTCGGCCGCCGGGCGCACGCCGCGCAGGTGCACCGCGGCAACCCCGTCGACCAGCCTGCCGTAGCGCGACGGGTGGATCCGGGCCAGCCGGGCGCACAGGGCGTCGAAGTCGTCCAGCGTCGCGCCGGGGGTGGCCTCCGCGCTGGCGGCCAGCTCGTCGTCGGTCATCGGGTCCGGCGCGTCCGGCAGGCCGCGGTGCCGGTAGTCGGGGCCGTCGACGCGCACGACGTCGAACCGCGCCGACATGGCCCGGATCTCGCGCAGGAAGTCCTGGGCGGCGAACCGGCCCTCGCCGAGCTTGTCCGGCAGCGTGTTGGAGGTGGCCGCGACGAACACGCCCGCCCCCGTCAGCTCCTTGATCATCCTGCTGACCAGCGTCGTGTCGCCGGGGTCGTCCAGCTCGAACTCGTCGATCGCCAGCAGCCGGTGCTCGGACAGCCGCCGCACGGCCTCGCCGAACCCGAGCACGCCGACCAGGTTGGTCAGCTCGACGAACGTGCCGTACGCCTTCGGCCCCGGAACGGCGTGCCAGAGCGAGGCCAGCAGGTGGGTCTTGCCGACGCCGAACCCGCCGTCGAGGTACAGCCCGAGCTTCCCCTCCGGCGCCGCCCTGCGACCGAACAGCGACCCGAGCCAGCCGCCGCCGGAGTCGCCGCCGACGCGCTTCGCGAACGCCGCGCACGCCGTCACGGCCGCCGCCTGGCTGGGCTCGTCCGGGTTGGGCACGTAGGTGTCGAACCGCACGTCGTCGAACCGGGGCGGCGGGACCAGGGAGTTCACCAGCTCGTCCGCTTCGATCCGGGGATCTCGGTCGGCCAGGCGCGGAGCGGACATGCGGCACAGGGTATCCGCGGAGGACGGCCGCGACCCCAGGGTGTGTTGGGATGAACTCCATGCGCACCCTCCTGCCCCCGCACGACGGCGAGATCACCGACGCCGACCTGGAGCGGGCCTACGACTACCCCTCCGACCTGGACCGCCCGTGGGTGCAGGTGAACTTCGTGTCCAGTGTGGACGGCGCGGTCGCGGTGGACGGACGGTCCGCCGCGCTCGGCAACCCGGCGGACAAGAAGGTGTTCATGCTCGGCCGCGACCTGGCCGACGTGGTGCTGGTCGGCGCGGGCACCGCCAAGGCCGAGGGCTACCGGGGCGTCCGGGCGGGAGAGGTGCGCGCCGAGCGCCGGGCCAGGCTCGGCCGGGCCCCGGTCCCGCCGATCGCCGTGGTGAGCGCCCGCGCCTCGATCGACCCCGACTCCCCGCTGGTGACCGACACCTCGGTGCCGCTGATCGTCCTGACCACGTCGTCCGCCTCGGCCGAACGCCGGGAAGCGCTGGTCGCGGCGGGCGCGGACGTCGTCGTGGCGGGCGGGACCGAGGTGGACCTGGTGGCGGCGCTGCGCGCGCTGGACGAGCGCGGGCTGCGCCGGGTGGACTGCGAGGGCGGTCCTGCGCTGTTCGGGTCGCTGATCGCCGCGGACCTGGTGGACGAGCTGTGCGTCACGATCGCGCCGAAGCTCGTGGGCGGCGGGGCTGGTCGGATCGCGCACGGACCGGCGGTGCCGCCGCGGGACATGACCCTCGTCTCGGCCCTCCACCACGGGTCCGCGCTGCTGCTGCGGTACCGGCGCGTGCGCTGACCAGCCCGAAGAGGCAGGATGGCCCGGTGCCGCTACCGCTGACCCCGCCGTTGCAGCCCATGCTCGCGACCGCCGTGGACGAGATCCCGACCGGCAAGGACCTGCTGTTCGAGCCGAAGTGGGACGGCTTCCGCTGCCTGGTCTTCCGCGACGGCGACGAGGTGACCCTCCAGTCGCGCAGCGGGAAGCCCCTGAACAGGTACTTCCCCGAGGTCGTCGAGGCGCTGGGGCGAACGCTGCCCGAGCGGGTCGTGCTCGACGGCGAACTGGTGGTCGCGAAGGGCGACCGGCTCGACTTCGACGCGCTCGCCGAGCGCATCCACCCGGCGGCCAGCCGGGTCGCGCTGCTGTCCGAGTCGACACCCGCGGCCTACGTGGCGTTCGACCTGCTCGCGCTCGGTGACGACGTGCTGCTGGAACGGCCGTGCGTCGACCGCCGGGAGGCGCTGCTGGGGCTGCTCACACCGGGTGACGGGCTCTACCTGACCCCGGCGACCACGGACGTGGAGCTGGCGGCGCAGTGGTTCGAGCTGTTCGAGGGCGCCGGACTGGACGGCGTGATCGGCAAGCCCGCGACCTCGGAGTACACGCCGGGCAAGCGTTCGATGATCAAGGTCAAGCACGCCCGTTCGGCCGACTGCGTGGTCGCCGGGCTGCGCTGGCACAAGGACACCGACCCCGGCACGGCCGTCGGGTCGCTGCTGCTCGGCCTGCACGACGACGCGGGTGTGCTGCACCACGTCGGGGTCGTCGGGTCGTTCAGGGCCGAGCGCCGCCGGGAGCTGGCCGAGGAGCTGCGCGACCTGATCACCGAGGCCGACCACCCGTGGCTCGGGCCGGACGCCGAGGACGGCCGCAGGCTGCCCGGCGCGATCAACCGGTGGCGCGGCCAGCACGCGTCGTGGGTCGCGCTGCGGCCCGAGCGCGTGCTGGAGATCTCCTACACGCAGACCGAGGGCGCCCACCCGGCGCGGCTGCGGCACAACGGCCAGTTCACCCGGTGGCGGCCGGACCGCGAGGCCGACTCGTGCCGCTACGACCAGCTCGAACAGCCCGCGCGCTACGACGTGGAGTCGGTGCTGCGCGGCGAGGTCAAACCCGCCTAGCGGTGCGGGTGGCGCCGACGGAGGCGAGCACCACCAGGCACACGGCCACCCACTGGACCGGGTGGAGCGCCTCGCCGAGCACCACCAGACCGGTGAGGGCGGCCATCGCGGGTTCCAGGCTCATCAGGATGCCGAACACGCTCGGCGGGATCGTGCGCAGCGCCTCCAGCTCCAGCGAGTACGGCACCACCGACGACAGCAGCGCCACGCCGAGACCGGAGATCAGCACGATCGGGTGGAACAGCGACGTGCCCGCGTCGGCGATGCCGAACGGCAGCACGACCAGCCCGCCGCACACCATCGCCAGCGCGAGCCCCTGCCCGTCGGAGGACTGGCTGCCCAGCGCGGCCGTCAGCAGGATGTACCCCGCCCAGCACAGGCCCGCGAGCAGCGCGAACAGCACACCGGTCAGTTCGAGGCCGCCGTCGGCGCGGGTCAGCAGCAGCACGCCGCCCGCGGCCAGCAGCGCCCACAGCCCGTCGACCCACCGCCGCGACCCGACCACCGCGACCCCCAGCGGGCCGAGGAACTCGATCGTCACGGCCGCGCCGAGCGGGATCCGTTCGATCGCGAGGTAGAAGGCCACGTTCATCGCCCCGAGCACCACGCCGTAGGAGACGACGGTGGCCAGCATCCGGCGGGTGATCCGCGGCGACGGCCGCCAGACCAGCACGAGCACGGCGGCGGCGAACACCAGCCGCAGCGTCACCGTGCCCGACGGGCCCGCGATCGTGAAGAGCTGCTTCGCGATGGCGGCGCCGACCTGGATGCTGATGATCGACAGCATCACCAGCGCGGGCGGTGGGACCGCTCCCAGCACCCGCACCGCCGCCGAGAACGGTCCCGACCCTCCCAGCGGCTGCCCCGACGTCGGTCCTGCCTGCGCCCTCACCACCCGACCATCCTGCCTGTCCGAAGTGGATTCGCGAATTCCCCCGCCCGGTGGTCGGGAACGCTGCGCTCACCGAAGTCTCACCTGGCCCGTGCGACCCTCTGCCCTGTCCGGCCTTCGTCACCGCCTGTCGAGAGCGAGGAACCACAGTGCCGCGTCGGCGCCACGCCGCCCTTTTGCTTCCGCTCGTGGTGATGACCGCACTGAGCGCGTGCAGCGCGGGCCCCTCCATCCGACCGGTGATCGCCGTGCTCGGCGACAGCGGCCCGACGAGCGCGTCCGCGCCGTCCGGCCCGCAGCCCGTCCCGGAGCTGGAGGAGGGCAAGGACGGCACCCTCAACTGGCAGGAGTGCACCGACTCCACGGTCCTCCGGCTCGGCAGCACGGCACCCCGGTCCTCGAACACCTACCAGTGCGCGCGGATGCCGTCCGTGCTCGACGCCCCGAGCAGGCCGGGGCGCGGCAGCATCAGCGTCGCCGTCCTCAAGGTCGGCACCGGCAAGACCCCGCTCGTCGTCGTCAGCGACGCCGACGGCGAACCCGGCACGCTCAAGGCCGCCAGGCTCGGCGCGTCCCTGCCGCCCGAGGTGCTGAGCACGTTCACGCTCATCGGCGTCGACCGGCGCGGCACCGGCAAGTCCGACGGCGTCCAGTGCGTCCCCTCCTCCGCCCGGCTCGACATCGTCGAGTTCGACCCGGCCAAGACCGACCACACCGAACTGCGGACCGCCATCACCACCGCCAGCCAGGAGTGCGTGCTCGACCTGGAGAACCGGCTGACCGCGATGGACTCGTGGCGCGCCGCCGCCGACCTGGAGAAGCTGCGCGACCTGCTCGGCACCAGCACGCTGAACGCGATCGGCGTTGGCGACGGCTCCAAGGTGCTCACCCTCTACGCGAGCCGCTTCCCGACCCGCATCGGCCGCATGGTCTTCGACGGCGCGCCCGACCCCACCCTCGACACCATCGGCGCCTCGGAGGCCGAGTCCGTGGCCGCCGAGGCCACGTTCGACGCGTTCGCGAAGGACTGCGCGATCCGCGGCTGCCCGCTGGGCGCGAACGCCAAGGCCGAGCTCACCGCGCTGCTGGAGCAGCTCCGCACCAGCCCCGGCCGGTCGCTCGGCATCTCGCTCACCCCCGGCACCGCGCTCCAGGCCGTCCTGGTCGGGCTCGCCGACCGCGGGCGCTGGCCCGCGCTCGCCGACGCCCTCGCCGCCGCCAAGGCGGGCGACAGCGCGGGCCTGACCGCGCTCGTCGAACCGCTGGTCGCCGACGTCGACGAGAACCCGCCGAGGCTCGACGCCGCCCTCGTGACGGGCTGCAACGACAGCGCGACCCGCATCCCCCCGGACCGGGTGACCGTGCTGACGCAGGACTGGCGCGAGAAGCACCCGCTGTTCGGGGCGATGTACGCGCACCGTCTGCTGCTGTGCGCCTCCTTCCCGGTCCCGCCGCCGGTCAAGGTGCCCGCGCTGGTCGGCTCACCACCGATCCTCGTGCTGAGCACCGCCAACGACCCGGTGACGCCTCAGCAGGGCACCGAGCGCGCCGTCGGCGCACTGCCCGCGGGCGTGCTCATCGGCTGGCAGGGCGGCGGCCACGGAGCGCTCGGCCAGTCGGAGTGCGCGACGGCGGCGGCGGTCGCCTTCCTGGTCAACGCGAAGGTGCCCGCGAACGGGACCGTCTGCCCGCCGTGACGCACGGCCGAGCCGGTCTGGTCCAGGCCAGGCCGGGCCAGGCCAGGCCGGGCCGGTCTGGTCCGTTCCGGGCCGGGCCGGTCTGGTCTGGTCTGGTCTAGTCCGGTCCGGCAGACGGGTGGCGTGAGGATGGCCGCTCACCGGTAGTCACCGTTCGAGGATTCCACCGGGGCCGCACTATTCTCCTTGCGGCGGAAGGAAAAACGGCCGCCGTGGCCGCGGGGTGCCGGTCGGACGGCCGTTTCACCGGCCCACCGCCCGCACTCCCACCACAGGTCTCGCTCACGGTCGCCGCACACAGCGGCCCACCGCAGCGCGTCACGCGGCGGGCCGCCCCTCGCCGCCTCGCACACCCGACCGCACCCCACCGCCCGCGGGCACCCGCCCCACAGAACCCACCGCAGGCAACCGCCAAAGAACCACCTGCCCGCAGGCAACCGCCCCACGAAATCACCCACACGCAGGCGACCGCCCGCCCGCAGGGCAGCCGCCCCGCAGACCCGCGACAGCCCTCGCACCACCGCCATCACGGGCCGAAGAGCGAGCGCACGCGAGGGTCGCCCGGTCGTGAGCGCCCCCCGAACCTCAACCTACCCAAGGGGTCCGACAGTTTTCTGGGCCCGACGCGGCAGCGGCCCCGGTCGTGGAGACCGGGGCCGCTGTCCTGTCAGGTCAACAGCTCGAACAACATCCGCAACCTGGACCGGTGCATCCGCCGCAGCAGTTGCAGCCACCGAGCTGGACCTGTTCCACCGTCGTGCTCTCTACCGCCATCATGGCCTCCCCGTGATCGAGCGGACCTCCAGCACCGAAGGTATTTCGCCCTCACCGTCCGCCCTACCGCCGGGGAGGGGAAGTCCCCTCACCCGATCGCGGCTGGTTAATCACTGGTACGTCGCAGTACGTGTTCACCGATCAGCCGTCCGCTCACCCCGACAGCTCGTCGAGCGCCTTCTGGGCGGCTTCCAGTTCGGCGCGCAGCTGTTCCACGCGGGCCAGGTGGGTTTCGCGGGCCGCGTTCAGCACCGCGTCGACCGCTGACGCGACCTCCGGGTGCAGCAGCTTCGCGGCCTGCGCCACCGCGCTCGGTGCCAGAGCCGCCTGCCTGAGCGTGCGCTTGACACCGACCAGCACCTCGGCCGCCCACTCACCGTCGACGGTCGACGTGAGCGTGATGGTGACCTCGGCGGGCTTCGCCTGCTTGCGGGCGGACGACGCGGCGCGAGCCGGTGCCGCCGCCGGTTTCGGCTTCTCCACCGGAGCGGGCGGGGCGGGGGTGTAGACGTGGCCGATCTCCACGGGCTTCGGCGGTTCCGGCTCCTTCACCGGAGGCTTCGCCGCCGGTGCCTTCTTGCGCGGGGGCTTCTCGGTGGTGAGCTCCGCCGGGGAGAAGGAGATCTCGTCGCGCTCCCCCGTCGGACGCACCTGGATGAAGTCGCCCTCCTCGGGCTCGGTGAACGCGATCACCTTCGCCGATCGCCCGGCCTCCACCCCGACCGCGGCCGAGGTGAACCAGACAGCGGGCTGGCGCCCCTCGGCGAGCTCCGCGCGCAGGTGGTCGACGTCCTGCGGTGACAACGAGCTCTCTGCCATCTGCCCCTCCAAAAACGATCTTGAAATTCTCGTCCGGGTGCAGACTGCCTTACGGCACCGACAGTTTTGACATCGGCATCCGCGACAGCTGCCGGTCGTGCACGCGCCCGAGCGCCAACTGTGCGCCCAGCGCCCCCAGGAGGGCAAGGAGCATGTCCCACTGGCTGTCCCACACATCCCCTTGCGTGCCAAGGAAGTCCTCGGCCGATTCGCCCCCGATGACGGCTCCCGCCCACTCGACCAGCTCGTACGCCGCGCTCACGCCGAGGCAGGTCGCGGTCACGAGCGCGAACAGCCAGCGGCCGGGCCGCAGCGGCGTCCGGCGCAGCAGGAGTTCGCGGACGACGACGGCGGGCACGAAGCCCTGGACCACGTGGGCGAACCGGTCGTAGGGGTTGCGCTGGAGCTCGAACAGGTCGCGGACGCGGAACCCGACCGGCACCTCGGCGTAGGTGTGGTGGGCGCCGAGCGCCAGCACGAGCGCGTGGCCGACGATCAGCCAGCGGGTGAGCCGCGTCAGGGGGAACCCGCGGTGGGTGAGCACCAGGACCGGCAGCGCGATGAGGACGGGCGCGACCTCCAGCGCCCACGTGCCGTGGCTCTTGGGCCCGATGGCCGACACGGCCACGGCCGCCACGACGAGCCCCACCTGGACTATCGGTTCGCGTTCCATGCCCGGAATCCTGCCCGCAGTGGCAGCATCGTGGCCATGGGCATAGTCGCGCTGGTGCTGACCGCCGTCCTGACCGCAGCCTCCGCCACGTCGGCCGCGGCTCCCCGGACCGAGCTGTCCGTGATGACGTTCAACGTCCACGCGGGCATCGGGTCCGACGGGGTGTTCGACCTGCCGAGGGTCGCCGAGGCGATCCGGGCGCAGCGGCCCGACGTGGTCGGCCTCCAGGAGGTCGACGTGCACTGGTCGGAGCGCAGCGGGTTCGTCGACGAGGCCGCCGAACTGGCCCGGTCGCTCGGCATGGCGGTCTTCTTCGCGCCGGTCTACGACCTGCCCGGCGAGCCGCGGCGGCAGTTCGGCGTGGCGGTGCTGAGCCGGTACCCGATCCTGCGGACGCACAACCACCCCATCACCAGGCTGTCCACACAGGACCCCGAGGCGGTGCCCGCTCCCGCGCCGGGGTTCGCGGAAGCCGTCGTCGACGCGCCGGGCGGGCCGGTCGGCGTGTACGTGACGCACCTGGACTTCCGGCCGGACCCGTCGATCAGGGCGACGCAGGTGCGGGAGATGCTGGCGATCATGCGCGGACCGCGGCAGGTCCTGCTGGGCGACCTGAACGCCGGGCCGGACGCGCCGGAACTGCGACCGCTGTGGGAGCGCCTGGTGGACGCGGGCGGCACCGCGACCTACCCCGCGGGAGCACCGACCGAGCGGCTCGACCACGTGGCCGTGAGCCGCGGCTACCGGGTGCTGGACGTGCGGGTGCCCGACACCACCGCCTCCGACCACCTGCCCGTCGTCGCCCGCGTCGCGGGACGGCCGTGACGGCGGACCCGACGCGGGCCGGTGGGTGAGCGCGCACCCACCGGCCGCCACCGGTTCCCGCTAGGCGGGGTTGCCGTCGTTGCCGCACTTGCGGCCGGGGTTGATGCAGTTGGTCATCCGGCGCTGGAGCTCGTTCGGGTCCCAGGCGTTCATGAAGTCGCCGTGGAACGTGTAGCCGGGGGCGTTCGTCGTGTTGACCCCGTTGACCGTCCCGCCGAGCGAGAGGCCACCGCCGTTCACCGGGTAGGTGATCAGCAGTTCGAGCCGGGGCAGCACGACCGGGTGGGTGCTCGGGCAGCTTCCGGCCCAGAACACGACGTGGTCGCGGTGGTTGGCGGAGTCCAGGTTCCGGCCGTCCCAGCAGGTCGGGAAGTCCAGGTAGGTCTCCAGTTTGGTGCCCGCCGGGCAGTTCATGAAGTTGCCGCTCGACGGGCTCTGCGTGGTGCACGACCAGCGCGCGGACGGGTTCTCCGCGGGACTGGCCGCCTTGCTGTTGCCCACCACGTACCGCAGGCCCTGCGGCGGCGCCTTGGCCTGCGCCATGTCGTGGATGCCCTGGTAGTACACGGTCACGCTCTCGGGCGCGACCGGTTGGCCGTTCTTGTACAGCGTGGGCACCCAGTACGCCGACAGGTCGGCGGCGGGGTTGCAGTTCGTCGTCGCCGCCTTGAGCGACGTGGTGGTGGAGTTCGCGTTCGTCGACCGGTTGCCGAAGAACTCGTGGACGTGCGAGACGCCTGACTGGCCGGGGAAGACGATCGGGTCGTCGCCCGCTCGGTGGCTGCTGCCGCAGGTCACCCGGAACTCCGAGGCACCCGCGATCCCGATCTGGCCCTCGATGGCCCGCGCCTGCTGCTGGTCGACGGCACCGGGGTGGCTGCCGTGGTTCGGTCCCGCTCCCGCGGGCTGGTAGGTCACGACCACTCCGATCGCCGCGATGGCGATCGTCGTGGCCGTGACCCCGATCAGTCCTCGTAACCTCCTGCGCATGTCGTGCTTACCTCCTCAACCGGTGAGGCGGCGGCGGATCACTGCCCGAACGAGAACCAGTTGACGTTGACGAAGTCAGCGGGCTGCCCGCTCGTGAAGGTCAGGTACACGTCCTGCTTGCCGGTCAGCGGCGACATGTTCGCGGGCACGGTGCGCCAGCTCTGCCAGCCGCCGGTGTTGGCGACGGCGAACGAGCCGAGCACGGTGCCGGTGGGACTGCCGACGCGGACCTCCACCAGGCCGCTCACGCCGCCCGCGGCGCCGCTCGCGACCCGTGCGCTGAACTGCCGCCCGGTGGCGGAGCCGAAGTCGACCCCCCGGAACAGCGCCCAGTTGCCGTTGCCGAGCCCGGCCAGGTTCTGCCCCGCCCCGCTGTCGGTCGTGGTCTCGGTGAGCACGCCGCTCTGCCCGTCGAACGACTCCGCCTGGATGGTCGCGAACGCGTTGCGGCTGCCGGGCGGGTTGGTCGTGGTCGTCGTCGTGGTGGTCGTGGTGGTCGTCGTCGTGGTGGTCGTCGGGACGACACCACCGCCACCGGAGTCGGTGCCGCTGCCCGCCGGACCGCGCCACGCGGTCGAGGACGCGGGCACCGACAGGGACTGCCCGTCGGAGAAGCTCACCGTGGCCGCGGTCGTGCCGGGGTTGTAGGCCACGTAGGTCTTCGCGCCGTTCTTGTTCAGCACCGCGTACGTCGGGACGCTGGCGGTGACCGAGTGGTCGGGCGTGCCGTGGGTGTTCAGCGACGTGATCCAGTGGTAGGCGTGCGCCCTGGAGTCACCGGCCTCCGGTTCGAGACCGCCGCCGTAGTTGGCCAGCGCCTGCGCCGGGTCCGCGATGGCGAGGAACTCGGTGATGACGTCCTTCCACTCCACCTCGGTCCCGCCGTTGGCCGCCCGCATCTCGGCGATGTTCTGGAGGATGTCGGCCTTCCACGCGCCGTGGTAGAGCGAGCCGCCGGTGATCGGCAGCATGTTGATGCCGTGGATCTCCTCCGGGTTCGCCGTCCACCACGTGCCGTACGTGGCGCCCGCACCCCAGACGATGCCGACCGTGCCGTGGTTGAAGCCGCTCGGGAAGACCGCGTTGTCCTTGTTGAACCAGTACTGGCCGATCGCGGCCTGCTGGGTCGTGTAGAGGTAGATGCCCGCGTCGCGCAGGGTGTTGTCACCGGTCGCCTGGCCGAACAGGACGGCGGCGGTGGCGAACATCATCGACTCCGAGGAGGACTCCTCGTTGTTGCCGTGCGCGAAGCCAGCGTGGCCCGACGCCCAGTTCTGCCCCGCGTACGCGTCGAACGTGCGCAGGAACGGGAAGCGGCTCTCGGAGCGGTCGTAGTTGTTGGCGTCCTTGACCAGCATCTTGATCATGCCGCCGTAGCGGGCGTCCGACGCCCACGCCGGGTCGTGCTGCGCCACGATCGCCGCGGCCAGGATGTAGTAGCCGTAGTGGAAGTGGTGGTCGTTCAGCTCCTGGTCGGACCCGAACGACGCCGGGTAGCCGATCAGCGTGTCCCACGTCGAGTCGTAGGCGAAGTGCCTGCCCGACTCACCGGGGGTCGCGGTCAGCCAGTCGGTCAGCCGGTCGCGGACCATGCCGATGAGCCGGTCGCGGCCCGCCGTGTAGCCGATCTGGTTCGCGATGCGGGCCAGGTTCGACAGCCGGTTGAGCGCCTTGCCCGTCCAGTAGGTGTCCGTCGCGCCCTTCCACGGGTCGGCGGCGTTCAGCTCGGCGTCGATCTCGTTGCGCAGCCTGGTGGTGTCGGCCTGCGACGACAGGGGCAGAGCGGGCAGGACGCCGCTGAACGCCTGGCGCGTGGTGAACGAGCCGCCCTCGCGCAGCCGCATCTCACCGCGCGGCGAGGTGTAGCGGTGGGCGGTGACCGCGTCGGTGGAGTTCAGCCACTGGTGGCGGTAGAGCGCCTGGAGCGTGCCGGTCTGCGTGCCCTGCTTGGCGACCGTGGTCGCCGCGTAGGTCGCCGACGACTGCGCGGTGCCCGCGTTGTAGGACCAGGACACCTTGGTGTCCGTGACGAACGAGAAGGCGTACTTCTGGAACAGGGCCAGCGCGTCGCGGGACGGCAGCAGCGCCACGGAGAAGTAGGCGGCGGCCGACGTGGCCTCGGAGCCGGAGACGGTCCAGTTCGACGGCGAGAACAGGGCGTACTCGTGGCCGTTGACGGTCACCCCGAGGACGCCGGGGTTGTTGCTCCACACCGTGGCGGTGGCGTTGAAGCCGACGCGGGCGTTGCCGCCGGTCGCCTCGGCGTAGACGAACGGCAGGCCGTGGCCGATGGTGGTGCGCAGGGTGCGGCCACCGGCGGTCCACAGCGGACTGACCGTCCAGTCGGACCAGCCGTCGACCGAGACGCCGGGCGCGTTGAGCCCGGAGACGCCGACGAACAGGTCGTCGCGGTGCAGCATCTCGTAGGCGGTGCCGTTGGACACGACCGCCGCGGTGTTCGGGTAGCCGACGCCGAGGCCCTGGGCCGCGGCGTGGAACGACATCGGGTGGGCGTACAGGTTCTCGCCGTACGGGTTGCCCGCGTAGCGCTGCCACACCAGCGAGGACCACCACTCGTTGGTGGGCACGGCCTGGCCCGCCATGCGCGAGGTGACCTTCGGGGTCACCGGCGCGCCGTCGGAGTTGGACGGTCCGGCGGCACCGGCGGGCCGCTCGGTGGCGTAGCTGCCTGCTCCGACCGCGACCGCGTTGGCGGCCGGGGGGAGTATCAGGGTGATCGCGGTGGCCGCGGCCAATGCGGCGGCGAACGCCGCCAGGCGTGGTCGGGTCGAACGCACAGGGGACCTCCAGCGGAGCAACAGGGACTCACACTGTGAGAGCGCTCTCACATTGTCGATACGGTAAACCCGATGTGTCCGGCTGTCTACGATTTGTTTCGTTTGTGCGTCTTGGCGGAAAGCCGAGGGCTACTCGCCCTCGGCCTCCTCCGCGCCCCGCAACCGGTACTCGCACCCGTACTCGACCGCGTACTGGAGGTCGTAGTGGTGCACGATCTTCGGTCCACCGTGCAGGTGTACGTGCGTCAGCGTCGGCTTCGGCTCGGCCTGCGGCTCGGCGTGCGAATCCACCCGGCCGTCCAGAGGCCCGCCGACGAAACGCACCACATAGGCATGAGTCATCGCGACCTCCCGTTCCACCACTCCACCCGTCCGCACCATCGTACGAGGACGAACCTGCGTTGGCGGCCATTCG